>JBBDSD010000379.1:0-3305 GCA_040905065.1 Trueperaceae bacterium
GTCGCGCCGGCCCGTCTCGCCGAGGCGACCGGAGCGCGCACGATCACGGTCCAGGACCGGCCTTGAGCAAGAGCGAGGACGCACCGACCGTTCCCGATCCCGCCGCCCGCGCCAGTCCGGCCGCCCGCTGGGGCCGGCCTGTGTCGTGGCGCCTGTTCGCGCTACGGATGGTGCACCTGAACGTCGGGTTGATGATCTACGGGCTCAGCATCGCCTTCATGCTGGCCGCCGGCGTGGGGTTGGGTCCCTGGGACGTGTTCCACGAAGGTCTCGCGCTGCGGACGCCGATGACGATCGGGGCGGCCATGGTCGTCGCGGGGCTGGGGCTGCTCCTGGTCTCGACGCTCCTGGGCGTCCGACCCGGATTGGGCACGGTCCTCAACATGGCGCTGATCGGGCCGTGGGTCGACCTGTTCCTGTCCGCCTCGTGGTTCCCGGATCCGGGCGGCGGAGCGGTCGGCTGGGTCTGGATGGCGACCGGCCTGGCGCTGAACGGCTTCGCGACCGGTCTGTACATCACCGCCGGCCTGGGCGCCGGCCCGCGGGACGGGTTCGCCATGGCGCTCGCCAGCCGGTTGCGCGTGCAGGTCCGGCGCGCCCGCACCATGGTCGAGATCGTGGTGTTCGCCGCCGGCTGGGTGCTGGGTGGCACCGCCGGACTGGGCACGGTCGCCTTCGCCCTCACGATCGGGCCGGCCATGCAGACGGGCCTGCGCGTGCTGCGCGGTCTGGACGGTGCGTACGCGCGAGCCAGCGAGCGCGCACGGCTCCGCAAGAAGCGCGCGCCGGTGGCCTGAGGCGAGGAACAGGCACGAATTGATGACGATCGCCTTCGCCGGAGACTTCCTCACGATCTCGCTGGGGCAGCTGTACGCCGTCGGGCTGATGACGGCGGCACCGGGGCTGGTGTGTTCCCTGCCGGTTCTGCACGCCGCCGCGCGAGGACGGGCGGTCCCGTTGGCGACGCTTCTGCTGCTCTGGCTCGCGATCGGCCCGTGGCTCGCGTTGGCCGCGGTCAGCGCCGTCACGCCCGGCGTGCTCGCGATGCGGCACCGCTACGACGAGGTGGAGTACCTGCTCCGCATCCTGCTGCCCGGCACGGTCGCGCTTCCGGCCGCCGCGACCGCCTTGTAGGCGATCGTGTGGGCGATCGCGCGTCGGTTCCGTAGCACGTCGACCGGGGAGGGACGATCCAACCGAGCCTGAGCGCCCGTCCGCGCCGTCGGATAGGCTGCCTCGGTGGACCTGGATCAGACGATCGTGTTCGCCATCCCCGCAGCCATGCTGGGCCTGTTCCTGTGGGGTCGGTGGCGCTGCGTCAGGCGTACCGGGTCGGCTACGCATCGCGGTGGTGGCCGTGCGGATGATCTCGACGATGCTCCTCACCGACCTGATCAACGACAACGCCACCGCCGTTCTGATGGCGCCGTTGGCGATCGAGATGGCGGTCGCGATCTGCTCGTCGTGCGCGTTCCTCACGCCGATCGGGCACCAGTCGAACACGCTGGTGCTGGAACCGGGCGGGTACCGCTTCCAGGACTACTGGCGCATGGGGTTGCCGCTGGACGTGCTGATCGTGCTGATCGCGGTGCCGATGATCTTGTGGGTGTGGCCGTTGTGACGACGGCTTGACGCCCCCGTCGCGCACGGTCCATGCTGGCGCATGTCCGACGTCCGAGCGCCCGTGTCCCCTAGGCCCGACGCCGTCGCGCTCCTGCTGTTCGGCCTCTGCGTGCTCCTGGGGTCCGGCAACTTCTTGGCGGTCCGCGCCAGCAACCTCGAACTACCGCCGCTCTGGGGGGCCGGGCTGAGGTTCGCGCTCGCCGCCGCCATCTTCACCGGGGTCGCCCTCGCATCGCGGCGCCGTTGGCCTCGCGGCGTCGACCTGGGACGCACCGTCGTGTTCGGCCTGTTCCACTTCGGCCTCTTCTTCGCGCTGATGTACTGGTCGCTCCTGCACGTCACCGCCGGCATCGCTACGATCGTGTTGGCGACGGTGCCGCTGGTCACGTTGGCGTTGGCGGTGCTCCAGGGCCTCGAGCGCCTGCACGTCCGCGCCCTGCTCGGGGGCGCGGCGGCGTTGGCAGGCATCGGCTGGATCGCGCTGGCGCCCCGCGAACTCGAGGTGCCGCTGCTTCCCCTGCTGGCCTTGCTATTCGCGACCGTCGCGATCGGTCAGAGCATCATCCTCGGCAAGCGCGTGAGCGCCGAACATCCCGCGATCACCAACGCGATCGGGATGACCAGCGGCGCCGTCGTGCTGCTGCTGGCGTCGCTGGCCGCCGGCGAGGCCTGGGCGTGGCCACAGACGACGCAGGCCCGCTGGGCGCTGCTGTACCTAGTGCTGCTCGGCTCGGTCGGCCTGTTCGCGCTGACGCTCCTGCTGATCCGACGGTGGACGCCGTCGGCGGTGAGCTACGCGTTCGTGGTGATCCCGCTGACGACCTTGCTGCTCGAAGCGTGGCTCGCCGGCGTACCGATCACGCTCAGCGCCGTCGTGGGCGCGGTCCTGGTGATGGTGGGCGTCTGGTTCGGCGCGCTGGCGCGTCCACCCGGTCGCCGCGTTCCGGCCCGCTGAAGCGTCGTCCTTCCGCACCGACCCCGGTCGGTCGAGCGCTCGCCTCCGAAGCGGAGGACGGATGTCATCCGCGCGTGATTCAGCGTTTGCTGTGTCATGCCCAGCCCGATCTTCCGTTGCGTGTCCATACGAGCGTGCGGGATTTTGTGGCGGAGGATGCGTTGGTGTCGTTTGGGGGGTAGTTCCGGGGGCAACCGCGCTAGTCGTCGTCAGCCTGGACCGGTCAGCATGGCGGGTGGCGGGGGTCGTGCCGACGCTATCGAGGACGTTGATTCACGTGGTGCGCTCGTAGCTCAGGTGGATAGCATGATCCCTACGGCCGCTTGGCGCCGGACTACGCTAGAACGTGGCGCGGGGCGGCCCCGCTTCTCGCGGCGGCTCCAACCGGCTTCCGGCGCTCCCGACCATCGCCGCGGCAGACACCGGAAGAAGTGCGCCCGCGATGAACGCGATCGGGTAACCGATGATGGGAACGACCGCACCGAGCGTCATCGTGGCCAAGCCGAGCGCCAGGAAGTTGACGGAGAGCCTCGCTCCGAGGGCGGCACCGCGGCGCGAAGGATCGACGTGATCGGAGAGCACGACCATCGTCATGGGCTGGCTCACGCCCGAGCCGATCCCCAGGACGACGGACGCGAGCGCGAACACGGCGACGGAAGGCCCCATGGGCATCAACACAAGGCCGAGGGCGCAAAGCGCGAGCGTCGATCCGAGCAGCACCGCTCGG
>JBBDSD010000380.1:0-19864 GCA_040905065.1 Trueperaceae bacterium
CCGAACCCCGGCAGCGACGTGCGCGCCACGATGCGCGCCACCAGATCGGCCAGGTCGTCGGCGTACACCGGTTGCAGCGTCATCCGGGCGGGCGGCGTGGGCAGCAGGCCGCGCCGGGCCAGGACGAACAACGGCAGCAGGTCGGCGTCCCCGGGTCCGTACACCGCGCTCGGCCGCAACGCCACCGCCCAACCGTCCGGCGCCAGCGCCCGCAGGCGACGCTCGCTCTCGAGCTTGGAGGCGCCGTAGGCGTGCGCAGGCGCGTCCACGCCGCTGGCGTCCGGGCCGGACTCGTCGTCAGCGTTTCGGTCCGGTCCGCGCGCCGCCAGGCTGCTCACGTGCACGAACCGATCGGCGCCGCCACTCAACGCCGCCCGCGCGACGCGCTCCGTCCCGGCGGCGTTGGCGTCGAACAGCTCCGCGTCGTTCCGTGCGCGCGTGAGACCGGCCGCATGCACCACCGCCCGCACACCGCCGCAAGCGCGGCGGAGCGCGTTCTCGTCGCGCAGGTCGGCCTGGCGGATCTCGACGCCGAGCCGCGGCAGGTGGCGATCATGGCTGTCCCGGCGCGCCGTGGCCGCCACCGGCACGCCGTCGTCCACCAGGCGCTGCACGATGCGTCCGCCCACGAAACCGGTGGCGCCCGTCACCAGCACCGGGCGCGTCATGCGCTCTCCGCGGGCCCCTTCAGTGGCTTCTGGTACAGCCGGTACGTCTTGGTGATCTCGGCCCCTAGCGCCCGCAGGCCTTTCGCGATCGGTTCGTTGTCCTCCAGGATCCACGACAGCTCGGCCCGGTGGTAGCCGGCCGCCACGCCCCGCGTCCACACCTCGTGAATGAGGACCAGTTCGAGTCCACGGTTGCGGTACGCGGGGAGGACCCCCAGGATCGCCAAGCGCAACTGATCGATGATCGCTTTGCGCCTGAGCAGCGGTACGACGCCGAACGGCACCAGGCGACCGTGGAAGCGGGCCAGCACCTGATTCAGGTCGGGCAGGCCCAGGCAGACGCCGACCACCTCGCCGCCTGTCTCGACGAACAGGGCGATGCGGGGATCCACGATCATCTTGAGCGACGCGGCGAGGTGCGCGAACTCGGCGTCGGTGTACGACACCTGCCCCCAGTTCTGCTCCCACGCCTCGGTGTAGATGCGCTGGACGGTGGCCAGCTCCTCGTCCCACCGGTCGGTCCGCAGCTCGCGCACCACCGCGCCGCTGCGTTGGCTCGCGCGTGCGGCCAAGCGACCGAACCGTTCGGGGATGCCGTTCGCTTCGTCCGCGGTCCACGCGTGCAGGTCCTTGATCTTCGCGAAGCCGTGGGCCTCGATCCAGGGGCGGTAGCTGGGCGGGTTCCACGGCATCATCACGAACGGCGGTCGTTCGAAGGCGTCGATCTGCAGGCCGGCGCTGTCGTTCATCGACGGATTCGCGGGGCCGCGCAACAAGGAGCGTCCCAGGGCGCGCGCCCGGTCCTCGGCGGTGGCGAGCAGCGCGCCTGCCGCCTCGGCGTCGGCTGCGTCGAAGAACCCGAAGAACGCCAGGTCGTCGCCGTGACGCTCGTTGTGCAGATCGTCGTCGATCACGGCCACGCGCCCGACCGGTCGCCCGTCGCGCTCGGCCAAGAACGTCTCGACGCGGGCGTGGCGGAAGAACGGGTTGCGGTTCGGGTCGAGGGTCTCGAGCTCCGTCATGCGCAGGGGTGCGACGAAGCCGGGCGTGCCGCGATGCAGCCGGACCGGCAGGTCGACGAACGACCCCAGGTCGCGGCGGGACTGGACGGGACGAACGATCACGGGCGCGGCCACGTCCCTCAGATCACGCCCAACGTGCGTCCGACCCGTTCGAACGTGGCCAGGAGCGTGTCGAGCTGGTCGTCGGTGTGGTTCGCGTTCACGCTGGTGCGGATGATCGCTTCGCCCTGCGGCACGCTGGGAGGCAACGCGGGAGTGGTGAACACGCCGGCGTCCCAGAGGCCCCGCCAGAACCGTATGGTGGCGTCGTCCTCCCCGATGCGGATCGGCAAGATCGGGGTCCTGCTGCCGAGCGTGTCGAACCCCAGCCCGTGCAGGCCGTCACGAAGGCGCCGCACGTTGCGCCACAGGCGCTCGCGGTGCTCCGGTTCGGCGTCCATGATCTCGAGCGCGGTCAGCGCCGCGGCCATCTGCATCGCCGGAAGCGCGGCGGTGAACATGAACGGGCGGGCGCGATGCTTCACGAAGTTCACCACCTGTCGGTCGCCGGCGATGAAGCCGCCGACCGAACCGAACGACTTGCTGAACGTGCCCAGGATCACGTCGACCTCGTCCTCGAGCCCGAAGTGCTCGGCGGTGCCGCGTCCGCCGGCGCCCAGCACGCCGCTGCCGTGGGCGTCGTCGACGATCAGGCGCGCCCCGTGCCGGCGCGCGACTTCGACGATCTCCGGCAGCGGAGCGATATGGCCGCTCATCGAGAACACACCGTCGGTGACGACGATCCGGCCTCCGGGCTTGTCGGCGTCGCGCTGCAGCAGGCGGTCCAGGTGATCCGCATCGACGTGGTCGTACTTGCGCAACGTGCCGTAACTGAGGCGTGCCCCGTCGTACAGGCAGGCGTGATTCTCGCGATCGAAATAGAGCACGTCCTTGCGTCCGGTGAGCGCGGCCAGCGTGGCCAACGCCCCCAGGAAGCCGGCGCTGAACGTCAGGGCCGATTCCTTGCGAAAGAAGGTGGCGAGCCGGTCTTCGAGCGTGCGGTGCAGCGTCAGGGTGCCGGTCAGGAAGCGGCTTCCGGTGCAGCTGGTCCCGAAGTCGTCCAGCGAGGCGCGGGCGGCCTCCTTGAGGCGGGGATCCTGCGTGAGGCCCAGGTAGTCGTTGCTGCCGGAGATGACCATCTCGCGGCCGTCGACGACGACCGTGCCGCCCTGCTGGGAGGCGATCTCCTTGAAGTACGGGTGCATGCCGGCCTTGGCGACCTCGTCCGCACGCGTGAAGGCGTACGCCTTGCCGAACGGATCTTCCGAGCGCACCCCAACGTCGGGCGGATCGGACGGCACGGCGGCAGCGGTCGCGTCGTGGGGTCGGGGATTGCTCAGGTCAGACAAGGGGCCCTCCTTACGCCGGCGCGAACCTGCAAACGCGGCATCGTAGCATGCGCCCGAAGCGAGCTTTCGTGGGGCGCCGCGCTCCTGGGTGCGAGGTCCACGAGCGGCACGCCCCCGTTCGTCGTGAGCGACGACGCCAAGATCCGGTCGACCTCCGTCACCGTCGTGGCGCGCACCAGGCGGTCGCGCAGCGACGCCGCCTCCGCGTACGGCCGCACGTAGTGCTCCAAGTGCGCGCGCAGGCTGCGCACGCCCCGCTCTTCGCCGTACCACTCGGCCTGCAAGCGTGCGTGGCGACGCACCGTGCGCGCCACCTCGGGCCACGCAGGCCGCGGCCCGCCGCGCACCTCGCGGAAGATCCAGGGACGCCCCAGCGCACCGCGCGCGATCATCACCCCTGCGCCCGACGCCCGGCGCATGCGCGCGTCGCTCGCCGAGCGTACGTCGCCCGAGCCCAGTACCGGCACGCGAAGTCTGGCTGCGAGGGCGGCGATCGGTGCCCAGTCCGCCTCGCCGGCGTACTTCTGGACACCGGTCCGGCCGTGGACCGCGACCAGGGCGGCGCCGGCCTCGACCATGGCGTCGGCCGCGTCGTCCACGATCACGGCGTCCGGTCCGAGCCGCATCTTGGTGGACACCGGCAGGCCGGTGGCCGTGCCCACCGCCCGCACGATCGCGGCCGCGAGCTCTGGACGACGCATCAGCTGCACGCCGCAGCCTTTGTGCATCACCTTCCGGACCGGACACCCCATGTTCAGGTCGAACGCGGCAGGACGGTACCGCTGCTGCAGGCGCACCGCGGCGATGGCGGCCTCGTCGGGATCTGCGGCGAACAGTTGGATCACCAAGTCCGGTTCGCCCGGGTACGGCGCTCCGATCCCTTCGCTGCGTTCGTCGCCGAGGGCCACGCTGCGGGCGCTGACCATTTCGGTCACCGCCCACGCGCTTCCCTGTTACCGGCAGAGGCGCCGGAACGGCGCGTCGCTGAAGCCGGCCATGGGCGCTAGCACGGCGCTGCCGCCGGCCAGCCGGTCGCGGAAGAAGTCCATGGGATCCCATGCTACCCGCCAGGACGCAGTGCGGACAGCGGGACCGATGCACCGGTGGTACCATCGACCAAGTGATTCGATTTCGTGCTACGACCGAGCGACCGGTCGCGGGCTCCCGAGGCCTCCGGTGAGCCGGCCGCTCGCCTTTCGGACGGCGAGCGAGGCGGACGCGCCACGCGTGCACGCCATGTACCGAGCGACGCCCGGCTACTTCGAGGTGCTGTCCATCCCGCTGCCCTCCGAAACGGAGGTCCGGACCGAGCTCCGTACCGCCGCCTCCGACACGCGGCGCATCACCGAACTGGTGGTGACCGGCGACGACCCGGGGAGCGAGGTGGTTTCGTACGACGACGAGCTGCACGGCTGGCCGATCGGCTACCTGGACGTGACGCTCGACTACCTGGAGCCGGGCGACGCGACCGTCAACCTGCTGCTGGTGCGGGCCGACCTGCAGGGGCGCGGGTACGGCTCCGCCGTCGTGCGGGCGGTCGAGGCGCGCCTGCGGGGTCGCGTGCGACGCGTGCTGGCCAGCATCTACGGGCGCAACCCGCGTGCCAGGCGGTTCTGGCGCTCGCTGGGCTACGCCTTTGCCATCGACGCTGCCCCGGTGCTGGAATGGTACGCGAAGGATCTGACGCCCTGCGGCGAGGTGCCCTCTCCCCGCGGCGCCGTCGCCGGGCGCTCCTGAACGGCGCGCGCTTTCGCCCCGCACCTCCGTCTCGCAGCGGGCGGAGGCCGGAGCAGGTGGTACAGTGCGCGCGAGTCCACGACGCCACCGAACGGCGCCGACGAGGCGCGACGGGGAAGGAACACCACCACATGATCAGCGTGACCGACTTGCGCAACGGAACCAAGGTCGACATGGACGGCACCCTCTGGGAGTGCCTGGACTTCCAGCACCAGAAGATCGGGCGCGGAGGCGCCAAGGTCGTCGCGAAGTTCAAGAACCTGGAGACCGGCAGCATCGTCGAACGCACCTTCAACGGCGGCGAGAAGCTGCAGGACATCTTCATCGACTACAAGTCGATGCAGTTTTTGTTCGACGACGGCGACCTGTTCACCTTCATGGACATGGAGACGTTCGAGCAGCCGACGCTCAATCGCGAACAGATCGGCGACGCGGCCAAGTGGCTCAAGGCGAACACCGAGGTCACCGTCGACTACTACCGCGACAAGCCGCTCAAGGTGACGTTGCCCAACGTCATGGAGCTCGCGATCACGGAGACCGATCCGGGCGTCAAGGGCGATACCGTCTCCGGCGGCACCAAGCCCGCCAAGCTCGAGACCGGCGCCACCGTGTCCGTGCCGCTGTTCGTCGAGTCGGGCACCGTCGTCAAGGTGGACACCCGCAGCGGCGAGTACCTGGGGCGCGCCTGATGGACGTCAAGGAGATCAAGAAGTTGCTGGACGCCGTCGCTGCCGCCGAGATCTCCGAGTTGACGGTCGAGACGGGCGACACCCGCATCAACATCCGGCGCGGACCCGCGTTCGAGGCGACCGCCGTGCCACAAGCGACCGTACCGACGCCGGCGCCCGCGCCAGGACCGTCCGCGGCCGCCCCCGAGCCGACCGCGTCGCCGACCCCGCCCGCCCCGGACGACGGCGGGACGCCCGCGCCCGAGACGCACCTGACCGAAGTGACGGCGCCGATCGTCGGCACCTTCTACGCCTCGGCCACCCCGGACGGCGAGCCGTACGTGAAGGTCGGCGATCACGTCGAGGCCGGCACGGTGCTGTGCATCATCGAGGCGATGAAGCTGATGAACGAGATCGAGGCCGAGACCGCCGGCACCGTGCGCGACGTCCTGGTACGGAACGAAGAGCCGGTCGAGTACGGCCAGGTCCTGTTCCGGATCGATCCGGACTGACGTCGGTGTTCAAGAAGATCCTGATCGCCAATCGGGGCGAGATCGCGCTCCGGGTGCTGCGCGCCGCTCGCGAGCTGGGCATCCGTACCGTCGCCGCCTACTCCGAGGTGGACGCCACCAGCCTGCCGGTTCTCCTGGCGGACGAGGCGGTCTGCATCGGACCGCCCGCGGCGCGCGGCTCGTACCTCAACGTCCGCAACCTGCTGTCGGCGGCGTTGGTCACCGGGTGCGAAGCGATCCACCCCGGGTACGGCTTCCTGAGCGAGAACGCCGAGTTCGCGCAGAAGTGCGAGGAGCACAACTTGGTCTTCATCGGTCCGCGCCCGGACACGATCCGACGGATCGGGGACAAGGCCAGCGCACGACGCCTGGCGGAGGAGGCGGGCGTGCCGCTCACGCCCGGCTCGGGTGCGTTGGTGGACCTGGACGCGGCGCGCGAGTACGCCGACCGCATCGGCTACCCGGTGATCCTCAAGGCGTCGGCCGGTGGGGGCGGGCGCGGCATGCGGGTGGTGCAAAGCCCGACGGATCTGGAGCGCCAGTTCGTAGCGGCCAGCGAAGAGGCGCGCGGCGCGTTCGGCAACCCGGAGATGTACTTGGAGAAGTACCTCGAGGAACCGAAGCACGTCGAGATCCAGGTGTTCGGCGACGGCGAAGGGAACGTGCTGCACTTCTACGACCGAGACTGCTCGATCCAACGGCGCTACCAGAAGGTGCTCGAAGAGGCGCCCAGCATCCTGGATCCCGAGCTGCGCGAACGGATCGCGCAGGCGGCGGTCGACCTCGCCAGCCACATCCGCTACCGTGGCGCCGGTACCTGCGAATTCCTGGTCGACAAGCATGGCGACCCGTACTTCAGCGAGATGAATACCCGCATCCAGGTCGAGCATCCCGCTACCGAGATGGTCACCCGCTTCGATCTGGTCCAGGAGCAGTTCCGCCTGGCTGCCGGCCAGCCGCTGAGCATCACGCAGGACCGGATTCGGGTCGAGGGACACGCGATCGAGGTACGCATCAACGCCGAAGATCCCGACCGGGACTTCCGACCGTCGGCCGGCACCGTCACCGACGTGCACTGGCCGGGCGGTCCGGGCATCCGCGTCGATTCGCACGTCTACGCTGGGTACCGCATCCCGCCGACCTACGACAGTCTGATCGCGAAGATCCTGGCGTGGGCGCCCACGCGCGAAGAGGCGATCTCCCGCATGGAGCGTGCCCTGGGCGAGACGGTGATCGAGGGCGTAGCGACCACGATTCCGTTCCATCTGCGCGTGCTGGACAACGCCTTCTACCGGCGGGGCGCGGTCTACACGAACTTCATCGCCCGCCGCATGACCTGAGGGGAGAGCGAGATGAGCCACGACGACCATCCGGCCCGCACGCACGCGCCCGAGTTGGGCCAGGACGTCCTGTTCGGCATTGCGCAGCTCGCGCTCGAGAAGATCGACGGCGTGCGCGCCCTGGCGCCCACCCCCCGTGTGGGCGAGTTCCTGACCGGCCGACGCGCCAAGGGCATCCGCATCGAGCGGGATGGCGACGTGGTCGACGTCGAGATGAACCTGACGGTGCGGTACGGCCTCGAAATTCCCGTCGTGGCGCAGCAGGTGCGCAAGGCCGTGCGGGAAGCGATCGGCTCGATGACCGGTCTGCACGTGCGGTCGGTCCGCATATGCGTGGTCGGTGTGGACCTGCAGCGGCCGGAGGAGTTCGTGGACCGTGGCTAGGCGCCGGGCGCGCGAACTGGCGTTCCGGGCGTTGTTCCAGGCCGACCGGGGCGGCGCGGACCTGGACACCGTCTGGCACCAGGTGCGGGCCGACCTGGGCGAAGGGGGCGACCTGGGCGAGGAGGCGTACGGCGACGTGCTGGACGCCGACGGCGTGGCGTTCGCCGACTCCCTGGTGCGCGCGTTCCGGGAGCACCGCGAGGAGGTCGACGCGGAACTCACCGACCTGATCGAGGGGTGGAGCTTCCAGCAGATGTCGCAGACCGACCTGAACGTGCTGCGCCTGGCGGTGACGGAACTCTTGTACCTGCCGGACGTTCCGCCCCGCGTGACGCTCGAAATGGCCGTGCGCTTGGCGAAACGGTTCGGGGGCGACGAGTCCGGCCGTTTCGTGAACGGCGTGCTGGGCACCCTCTACCGAAGGCGGCACCCCAAGGCGGCCGCGGAGGCGTCGTGAGCGCCCAGCTGCTGAGCGGACGGGCGGTGGCGTCGGCGTTGATGGAGGAACTCCGCGACCAGGTCGCGGCGTTGCCGGTCGCGCCGCGCTTGGTGTTCGTGCGGGCGGGCGATGATCCAGCCAGCGCGTCGTACGTGCGTTCCAAGGCGCGCCTGGCGGCCAAGGCGGGCGTCCGTACCGACACGCAGGTGCTGGACGCCGACACCACGCACGACGTCCTGATGGAACGCGTGATCGCGCTGAACGA
The DNA here is from genome assembly GCA_040905065.1 of Trueperaceae bacterium. GTDB lineage: Bacteria > Deinococcota > Deinococci > Deinococcales > Trueperaceae > SLSQ01. Next base: position 8,424 of record JBBDSD010000380.1, read on the forward strand.
AGACGACGACGTCGACGGTGTTCTGGTGCAACTGCCGCTCTATGGGCACCTGGACCCGGAGCCGGTCCTGAACGCCATCGATCCGGACAAGGACGTCGACGGGTTGCACCCGATCAACGTGGGGCGCCTCTGGACCGACCGGCCGGGCCTGGTGCCGGCCACGCCGTCCGGCCTGCTCCGCATCTGCGATCACTTCGAGATTCCGCTCGAGGGCAAGCAGGTGGTGATCATTGGACGGAGTGCGCTGGTCGGCAAGCCGGCGGCGGCGCTGTTCCTGCGCCGGAACGCTACCGTCACGCTGGCGCACTCGCGCACGCGGGACCTCGCAGCGCACCTTCGGCGCGCCGATCTGATCATAGCGGCGGCCGGCCGGCCCGGCATGGTGACCGCCAATCTGGTGGCGCCGGGCGCGGTGGTCCTCGACGTCGGGCAGTCCCCGGTGGACGGCGTGCTGCGCGGCGACGTCAATCCCAATGTGGCGCAGGTGGCGTTCGCGCTGACGCCCACACCGGGCGGGACCGGACCGATGACGGTGGCGATGGTCGTCGCGAACACGGTCGCGGCGGCGCGCGCGCGACGGGGAGCGGGTGGGCGGTCTGCTCTCTAACGAGCCGTTGATGATCGCCTTCGCCGCCACGTTGGCCGCTCAGGTCCTCAAGGTCCTGCTGGTGGCGTGGACCGAGCAGCGTTTCGCGCCCGATCGGCTGCTGGAGACGGGCGGCATGCCGTCGTCCCACTCGGCGGCCGTCACGGCGCTCGCGATCGCGCTCGGGGTCGAGTACGGCTGGGACTCGCCCTGGTTCGCGGTGGCCGCCGTGTTCGGCGGCATCGTGATGTACGACGCGACCGGCATCCGCCGAGCGGCGGGCATGCAGGCGAAGATGATCAACGACCTGGTCGAGGAATTGGCGCACCTGTTCGACGCCGGCTTCGAACCGCAAGCCCTCAAGACGCTGCTGGGACACACCTACCCCCAGGTCCTGGTCGGAAGTCTTCTGGGCGTGCTCACGGCGGTCCTGCTGGCGATGTGAGGTCGGCCCAGGCTGGCACGCGTAGGCGCACCTCGCCCGCCGGCCGCGCCCGACAGACGACCGCCACGCGAACCTCGCGCGCACCGGCCCGGCGCAACGCACGGGCGCAGGCGGCCGCGGTGGCGCCGGTCGTCCATACGTCGTCGATCAGCAGCACCGGCACGCGCGGCGTACGGTCGCTCGCGAACGCGTCCGCGACGTTAGCGTCGCGCGCGTCGCCTTCGAGGCGGGCCTGCCGGTGGGTGGTGCGGACGCGGCGGAGCCCGCGCCACACCGGCACGCCCAAGGCGTGAGCGGTCGAGGCGGCCAGCACGGCGGCCTGGTCGTACCCGCGCCGAAGGCGTCGCCACCGATGGAGCGGCACGAATGCGACCCGATCGACCGGCCAACCCGCCGCCCGCACCCGCTGCGCCACGATCCCACCCAACGGACGGGCCACGTCGCGACGGCCGCCGTATTTGAGCGCCCGGACCGCGCGGCGGTGCGCGCCGTCGTACGGGCCGGCCCAGGCGACCCAGAGCGCGCGGATCCGGTCGTGCTCGACGCCGCCCGCGATCGAAGCCAGGCGGTGCCGGCACGGTCCGCAGGCGCCGTGCGCACCTGCGGCGCGGCGTCCGCAGGTCGGGCACGCCACCAACTGACCGAGCACGCTCCTGAGCAGATCGGCGCGGGACACGGCCTTCATCCTGCACGATGGGCCCCTGTCGCGGGTCCACGGTGTGGATTCGGACCGGGCGGCCCACGGTCGCGCTACCGGGCGCGCTACCGGGCGCGGGAGGCCAGGTCCTCGACCAGCCGCTCGATCGCCGCGACCGCATCGCGACCGGGCGCGTCGCGCAGCGCTTCGCGCAACCGTTCCAGGCCCTGCTCGGCGCTGTGCTCGGCGAACCGTTGCGCCTCCTCGATCGCTCCGCACGACCGGATCAGCCGGAGCGCTTCCTCCACCCGCTCTCGGCCGATCCGGTCGCGGGGGTGGTCCAGCACGGTGCGGAGCCGATCGGCGTCGCCCGGCGTCAAGCGCTCGAACGCGATCGCCAGCACCAGCGTGCGCTTCCCCTCGTACAGGTCGCCCGCGAACTCCTTGCCGTAGCCGCCGCCGGCGTCGGGCAGCAGGTTCAGCACGTCGTCGCGGACCTGGAATGCGCGCCCCCGCGCCAGGCCCGCGGGCGTCAGTGTGGGCGGTGGCTCCCCGCCGGCGATCCAGGCACCCAGACGGAGGGGCGCGACCACGGTATAGGTGGCGGTCTTCCGGTCCACCATGCCCAGGTAGGCGTCGCGGCCCACCCCGAAGCGGCCCTCGTGCACCCAGCTCAGGTCCAGGTGCTGCCCTTCGGCGGTGGTGCGGATGGTGGTCAGGAATTCGCGCAGCACCGCGTCGCGCCACGGCCGGTCAGAATCGATCAGCAGGCGCCACATGGCCACGTGCATGGCGTCGCCGACGTTCACCGCCAACGGGATGCCGACTTGGCGGTGCAGCGCGGGCGCACCGCGCCGCTCCTCGCTGTCGTCTTCGACGTCGTCGTGCACCAGCACCCAGTTCTGGAACAGCTCCAGCGCTGCGGCGACCGGCACGGCGTCGCTGGGGTCGCCGCCGAAGGCGGCGGTGGCGGCCAGGACCAGGCGTCCGCGCAGATGCTTGCCACCGCGGCGCGGGTAGTCGCGCTGCAACTCCACGAAGCGGTCCAGATCGGGGTGCGGCCCGTCGCTCGCGCGGCCCAGGACCGCCAGCATCGCCTCGGTCAGGCGCTCGTTCCAAGCAGGGTCCAGCGGATCGGGCGGCATCGGCATGCGGTCTCCACGCGCGCTCGCGACGCGTACGGAAGCGGGGGAGGGGCGACCGCGTCGCGCCGCCTCCGGGCCCCGGCGTGACGACGGGTGTCCGTCAGGGGAAGAACAGGGTGGTCACGATCCAGGTGGCCAGGATCAGCGACAGCACGACCACCGCGAAGATCGGCAGGGTGGCGCGGTAGGTCGCGAAGATCAGCTTCACGACGTCCCAGCCGTCGAGACGAGGCCGCCCCTCGCGGGGCGGCCCGTTGGCGTCGTCAGGAGGTGGGTTCGGCACCGGCGCGTCGCGCCTCCCTCGGCCAGGAGCGGATCAGGGGCGGCGGATGCAGGCCTTGAAGTGGCCGGGAGAGATTTCTTCGAGCGGCGGCACCACGTGCTTGCAGTCCTCCACCGCGATCGGGCAGCGGGTACGGAACACGCAGCCGGACGGCGGGTTGATGGGGCTGGGGATGTCGCCCTGCAGAATGACCCGCTCGCGCTTGACGGTGGGGTCGGGAATCGGCACGGCCGACAGCAGCGCTTCGGTGTACGGGTGGACCGGGTTGTTGTACAGCTCCTTGCCGGGCGCGATCTCCATCACGCGGCCCAGGTACATCACGACCACCTTGTCGCTGATGTACTCGACGACCCCGAGGTCGTGCGCAATGAACAGGAGGGTCAGGCCCAGCTCTTCCTTGAGGTCCTGCAGCAGGTTGACGACCTGCGCCTGGATCGACACGTCCAGTGCGCTGACCGGCTCGTCGGCCACGATGAACTGCGGGTCGACCGCCAGCGCGCGGGCGATGCCGATGCGCTGCCGCTGACCGCCGGAGAACTCGTGCGGGTAGCGCCGCATGTGCGACGGGCTCATGCCGACCCGTTCCAGCAGGTCCGCGACGCGCTCTTCTCGCTTCTTGCCGTGCGCCAAGTTGTGGATCTGCAGCGCCTCGCCGATGATGTCGCCGACCGACATGCGCGGGTTCAGACTGGCGAACGGGTCCTGGAAGATGATCTGCATCTTCTTGCGGTACTCGCGCATCTTGCCTTTGGACAGTTTGGTGACGTCGACCCCGTCGAAGAGCACCTCGCCGTCGGTCGGCTCGATCAGGCGCAGGATGCTGCGGCCGACGGTGGTCTTGCCCGAACCGGACTCGCCCACCAGGCCGACCACTTCGCCGGGCTTCAGCGAGAAGCTGACGTCCTCGATCGCCTTGACGTTGCCGACCACGCGCGAGAAGATCCCGCCCCGGATCGGGAAGTACTTCTTCAGGCCCTTGACGTCCAGCAGGGGAGCCGTGGTATCGGCCTTCTGCGCGTCCGCCTGGACCTTCGCTTCGTCCGTGGCGCGCACCTCATTGGCGGCCCGCGCCTCCTTGTTCGCCTGCTTCGAGGCGTCGCTCTGGTTCGCGTCGGCGCTCACGCTCGCACCTCGTCTTCCTTGTCTTTGCGAATGTCGATCTCGTTCCAACGGATGCAACGCACCATGTGCCCGTCGCCGGTGTCCTCGAGCGACGGGATCTCCTTCTGGCAATCTTCGGTGGCGTACTTGCAGCGCGGATGGAAGGCGCAGCCGGCCGGCAGGCTCAGCGGGTTCGGCACGTTGCCGGGAATCGCTTCCAGCCGCTCCTGCTTGTTGGCCGCCTGATCCACGCGCGGGATCGAGTTCAGCAGGCCGCCGGTGTACGGCATCTGCGGGTTGGCGAAGATCGCTTCGACCGAAGCCTCCTCGACCGCACGACCGGCGTACATGACGACCACCCGGTCGGCGACCTCGGCGACCACGCCCAGATCGTGCGTGATGAAAAGGATCGACATGCCGATCTCTTCCTGCAGGTTCCGCATCAGGTCCAGGATCTGCGCCTGGATCGTCACGTCCAACGCGGTGGTGGGCTCGTCGGCGATCAGCAGCTTGGGCCCGCACGACAGCGCCATGGCGATCATCACCCGCTGCCGCATGCCGCCCGACAACTGGTGCGGGTAGTTGCGGACGCGCTTCTCCGGTTCGGGAATGCCGACCAGATCCAGCATCTCCGCCGCCAGTTTCATCGCCTTGTTGCGCGACTTATTCTGGTGCAGCACGATCGCCTCGGCGATCTGATCGCCGACGGTGTACACCGGGTTCAGGCTGGTCATCGGCTCCTGGAAGATCATGCTGATCTCGTTGCCACGGATCCGACGCATCTCGCGTTCCGACTTCTTCAGCAGGTCCTGTCCCTCGAACAGGATCTCGCCGGAGGCGAACCGTCCGGGCGGCTGCGGAATCAGGCGCATCGTCGACAGGCTGGTGACCGACTTGCCGGAACCCGACTCGCCGACCACGGCAAGCGTCTCGCCCTTGTCGATGTGGAACGAGACGCCGTCGACGGCCTTGACGGTCCCCTCGTCGGTGTCGAAGTAGGTCTTGAGGTCCTTGACCTCCAAGAGCCGATCGGGATTAGCCATGCATGCAACTCCTCACGGAACCGGGATTCAGCCCAGCGACGACGTACGCCCCGGGGGCGCGGCGATGGGATACACGTCCCCTTCGCGGCAAGATCGTCGCGGTCAGATTCGGCTTCGCAAATGGCACGCACGCAAGAGGCGCGAACGCAGGTAGGCAGAGATAGGGTGCCGGAACAAAGAGACGGAGAACCGGACGCCGTGAGTGTACCCGACCGATGGGAAAAAGGGAACCCGTCCGCTCAGGGACGCACGGGCACCGCCGGCGGGAGCGGGAGCGTCACTGCCGTTTGCGGGGATCCATCGCGTCGCGCAGACCGTCGCCGACCAGGTTCCAACAGAGCACGGCCAGAAAGATCGGAACGCCTGGAATCAAAAGCCACGGCACGAACTGGATCGAGATGCCGCGATCGGTGGCGTCCTTGAGCAGCATGCCCCAACTGGCGGTGTCCACTTCGCTGGGCCCCAGGCCGATGAACGACAGGCCGGTCTCCGTCAGGATGAAGCCGGGGATGGTGAGCGTCAGGTCGACGATTACGTAGCTAGCGGTGGCAGGCAGCAAATGCCGCCACAAGATCCGCCCTTCCCCCGCTCCGAGCGCCTTGGCGGCCTGCGCGTAGTCCATCTCCCGGATGGAGAAGATCAGGCTGCGGATGGTGCGTGCCAGGCCGCCCCAACCCACGAACCCCAGCACCACCACGATCATCAAGAACGTCTGGGCCGAGTTCATCTGCAGGCCGAACGCCTGCGCCAACGGGTTGCGCGGGTCTTGCAGCAGGCTGGCCAGCACCACCAGCAAGAACAGGCCGGGAATGGCGGACAGCACCTCGATCAGGCGCATCACGAACTCGTCGACCCACCCGCCGTAGAAGCCGGCCAGGCCTCCGAACAGCAGGCCTAGGAACAACGACACCCACACCGCCAGGATGCCGATGGTGAGGCTCACCTGCCCGCCGTACAGTACGCGCGAGAACACGTCCTTGCCTAGGTTGTTCGTGCCCCACAGGAACACGCGGGCTGGATCGTCCACCCCGAACAGCTTCAGGTCGGAGGTGAACAGGCCCAGGATGGTGTACTCGTGGTTGGGCCGGCGCACGAAGAAGCGGATGGGGTAGGTGGTGCTGGTGTCCTCGACGTAGACCCGTTGGAAGGTGACCGGATCGCGCTTCTGCGTAACGTCGAAGATGAACGGCCGGGTGAGCCGTCCGGTGTCCGGGTCGATCCAGTGCACCTTCGTGGGGGGCTGGAACGAGGCCGACGGTCGGGTCCGGTACTCGTTGATGCCGTACGGGGCCACGAAGCCGGCGAACGCCGTGAGCAGGTACAGGAACCCGAGGATCCACAGGCCGACCGCGGCGATGTGGTGCTTGCGGAACTGCTCCATGGCGATCTGGAACTGGCTCTTGGAGATCGACTTTCGTGCAGGGCCGCCACCCTCGGGGCCTTGCAGTGGCACGCCGTCGGCGTCGGCGGCGGGTTCCTGGTTCCGTTCGGCGTGGGGACGCAGGTCGCTCATGACGGGGCCTCAGTTGTAGCGGATCCGCGGGTCCACCACGGCCAGAAGCAGGTCGGAGATCAGGTTGCCGATCATCAGCAGCAACGTCGATACCACCACCAGGCCCAGCACGACGTAGATGTCCTGCCGGCCGATGGCGGCGAGCAGCGTGGGGGTGATGCCTGGCCAGGAGACCACGATCTCGACCAGGCCGGCCCCGCCGATCAGGACCGGCAGGATCCCGCCGATGCCTGCCACGAACGGAATGATGGCCGGGCGCAGGGCGTGTTTGTACGTGACGCTGCGCTGGCCCAGGCCTTTCGCCTTGGCGGTGCGAATGAAGTCGCTGGACAGGTACTCGATCATCTGGGCGCGCAGCACGCGGGTGAAGCCGGCGATGCCGGCGGTGGCCACCACGAACGACGGCATCAGTGCATGCACGAAGATGTCCCACCACTGGCGGTACCACGGCCAGTCGCTGAAGCCGCTGCTGGTCATCTGCGCGACCGGCAGGATCAGGCGGTTGTAGCCAAACGTCTCGCGCGTGAAGGTGCGCAGCATGAAGATGCCCAGGATCAAAATCAGGGCGAAGAAGAAGTTCGGGATCGCCAGGCCGAAGTAGCTGACGGCCGAGACCACCTGGTCGGCGGTCGAATACTGGCGCACGGCGGAGAACACCCCGAGCGGGATGGCGAGCGCGTACAAGAAGATCAGCGACATCACCACCAGGACCATCGAGTTCTGGATCGGTGCGCGGATCAGGTTGGCGACCGGCTGGTTGCTGCTGAACGACATGCCCAGGTCGCCCTGCAGCAGGCTGCCCATCCAGCGGACGTACTGCACCGGCCACGGTTGGTCCAGTCCGAACTGTACGCGCAGGCGTTCGATCGTCTCGGCCCGCACGTTCGGTTCCAGGGCGCGTTGCGACAGGAAGTCGCCGGGCACCAACTGCGTGATGAGGAACGCCAGCAGCGTCGCGCCGACGAAGGTGGGGATCAGGTTGAAGAAGCGACGAACGATATAGGCGAACAAGGCGAGCGTCCTCCCGGTCGGAGTGCGCTCCCGATCGGGAGCTACGCGAAATCAGATAGAGGGCCGGAACGGGATCCCCCCCGTTCCGGCCAGACCGGCGTTACTGGACCTTGAAGGTCAGGGGAAGCTGGCGGCTTCCCAGCAGGTCGTTGATCATCCCCTCCTGGTGCTCGCCCCGCACCGAGGCGAGCCAACTGTAGTGGGACAGCGGGCTGACCGTGTAGATCTGGGCCTGCATCTGCGCCAGGGTCCGCTGGATGCGGTAGCCGATGTCGCGGGCCTCTTCGGTGTCCAGGGTCGAGCGGCCCTGGAAATACAGCTCGGTCGCCAGGGTCTCCTGGGCGTTCAGGCACTCGCCGCTGGGATCCTGGTTAAACATGTGCAGGTTGGTTCCGCACGGCACCACGTTCGGGCCGAACGGGTAGTCGCGGTTCCCGCCGGTGAGCCCGATCAGGATCGCTTCGAACGGGCGGTCCTCGTCGACGGTCAGCAGCTGATCCACCAGCAGGTTGAAGTCGATCGCTTGGGCGTTGATGTCGACCCCGACCTCGCGGGCCGCGTCGGCGAAGATCTGCGTGATCTGCTCGCGCTGGCTGTTGCCGGCGTTGGTGGCCAGGCTGAACGACAGCGCGTTGCCGTCGGCGTCGACCAGGACGCCGTCGTCGTTGGTCTGGCTGAATCCGATCTCGGCCAGGAGCTCGACCGCGCGCTCGGGATCGAACGCGAAGCGCGGCACGTCCGGATTTACCCAGTACTCCTGCACCTGGTAGACGTTGGACCACATCGGTGCGGCCGAACCGCCGTACACCAGGTCCACGATCGCTTCACGGTCGACCAGGTGGCTCATCGCCTGCCGGAACTTGATGTTGCGGAAGGTGCTCTGCAGGAACGGATCGCTGGCCTTGTTCCAGTTGAAGACGATGAACTGGCTGCTGGCGACCGGGGCGACGTTGGGCAAGAGCTCCGCGTCGATGTCGCCGTTCTGGATCGCCTGGTTCACCACGCCCACCTGGTCCAGGTTGGAGGGGCTGTAGGCGTCGATCTCGCCGGCCAGGTACAGGTTCAGCGCGGCGTCGGTCGACTCGACGACGCTGACCTGGTAGCGGTCCAGGTAGGGCAGCTCGTTGCCGGCCTCGTCGACGTTCCACTCACCGAAGTACGGGTTGCGCTCCATCAGGATGCGCTGCCCGGGCACGAACTCGACCGGCACGAACGCCGTGGCCCAGACGGTGTCGGCCACGTCGATCTCGGTGCCCCACGCCTCGCGCAGCGCTTCGGCGCCGCCCTCGCGGTAGATGTCGCCGAGGATGTGGTCCGGCATCGGCTCGAGCGCCACCACGCCCAGGGCGGTGCGGTCGGCGGTCGGGAAGTTGAACTGCAGGGTCCACTCGTCCAGCAGGTCGACGGTGATCGGATTGCCGGCGATGAACCAGCTGTCGTAGGCGTTGGCGCCCACGTCCTCGTCGGTGAAGCCGAGGTACGTGAAGTAGAAGTCCTGGGCGGTGATCTCTTCGCCGTCCGACCACTTCATGCCCTGACGGACGGTGACCGTGACGGTCAGACCGTCGTCGCTGATCTCGAAGTCCTCCGCCATGTAGGGGATCCAGGCGTCGCTGTCCGGACCGCGGGTCAGGAGGGTGGTGCTGTAGGAGTTGTCGGTGATGTCGTTCGTCTCGGCGCTCACGAACGGGTTGAAGGTCCGCGGATCGGAGATGGCGTACGACCGGTAGGTTCCGCCGTAGGCCGCTTCGCCCGGCTCGGCGGCCGTCCAGCCGCTGGGCCAGACGAACGCTTCGGCAGCCGCCATCGAGCCTAGGGCCGCGATGGCGAGGGTCATCACGATCTTCTTCATGCTACCTCCCAAGAGTCTGCACGTCGGCCGTCGGTCGCCCGGCCGGATGCCGGGAGGAACCGATCGACGTACGGGTGGAACGGGACTTCACCCTACGACACGTTCGCGGCCCGTGCAGCGCCCGTGCCGCGCCCGGAGCAGGTGCGGCACCCGTACCGGACGGGGTCGACGAGGTCCCATCTGAATCCGAATCTATCACCGCCTCCCACCCCGGTCAAACCGCGCGGTGGCCGTCCGCGCAGCACGAAAATGGCGTCGACGACGCGACAGCTCCGCAAAGCCGCGCACCACGCGACGCGGTTCGCTGCACGTCCCTGCACCCGTCCGTCCGCACGCCGCGACGCGAGAACCCCGCCACTCCGTCACGGACGAGGCGGGGTTCGGCGGTACGTGGTCTCCGCTGGGCGGCGCGACTACGGCGCCACGAACGGCACGGTCGGTCGGCTCAGCGCGAAACGACCTGCAGCAGCAGCGCGGTCGTGCCCCACGCTACGCCCAGGTAGATGGTGAGGCGCTGCATTCCGCCACGGGTGCCTCCGGAGGTGCCGAAGTCCTGACCGCCACCTCCACCGGACAGGCCGTCGCCGAGACCGGCCTGCTTCGGTTCCTGCAGCAGGACGACCGTGGTCAACAGAATCGATACGAGCACGAACAACGCGAGAATCAGCCAGAACAACGGGGGCCTCCAAGGGGGTGGGGCGCGCGGCGTCGTCACGATATCGACGGACGCATCGTAAGGGCGCGCACGCTCGTACGCACCGTACCGTTTCGGTGCGATGCGGTCGGTCGCGGGTGGTGCCGGGAGCGGGATTCGAACCCGCACGGGTCTCCCCGGTAGATTTTGAATCTACTGCGTCTACCGTTCCGCCATCCCGGCAGGGGCCGACGCTCGAATCTAGCAACGCGGGCGGGTCCGGTCAACCGACCGCGATGCGCGACGCCGGGGCGTCCACAGGCATCGGGATGCGCCGCGGACCGGTGCTACCATGCCCGGGGCCCCGACGGCCCGCACCCCGAGGAGTTGCCATGGCCATCGCCATCGTACGTTTCCCAGGCTCCAACTGCGACACCGACGCGATCCACGCGCTCGGCACGGTGCTTCGGCATCCGGTCCGCGAGACGTCGCACGAGGACGACGACCTCGGCGGCGCCGAGGCGGTGGTCCTGCCCGGCGGTTTCAGCTACGGCGACTACCTGCGCAGCGGCGCTCTGGCCGCCCGCAGTCCGGTGATGCACGCCGTGACGGCGTTCGCCGGGCGGGGCGGTCCGGTGCTGGGCATCTGCAACGGGTTCCAGGTGCTCACGGAAACCGGGCTGCTGCCCGGAGCCCTGGCCCGCAACCTCGGGCTGCGGTTCGTGTGCCGGGACGTGCACCTGCGCGTCGAGCGCGACGGCCCGCCGTTCTTCGGGCGACGGCGTCGCGGCGACCTTCTTCGTCTCCCGGTCGCGCATCACGACGGGAGGTACGTCGCGCCCGCCGAGGTGCTGGACCGCCTGGAAGGGGAGGGCCGCGTCGCGCTGCGCTACGTCGGTCCGGACGGACGGCCCAGCGACGCCGCGAATCCGAACGGCAGCGACCGCAACGTCGCCGGCGTGGTGAACGAACGCGGCAACGTGCTCGGCATGATGCCGCACCCCGAACGCGCGGTCGAACCGCTGCTGGGCGGCAATGATGGCCTGCACCTGTTGGGGTCGCTGGTCGACGAACTGACCGGCCGAGCGGCGGAGGCGTCGGCGTGAGCGGCGCGGACGCCGGAACGCGACCCGTGGCGCCCGGAACGGACGCGCGCGTCGCGGACGACCTGCGCGACCAAGCCGGCAGCTT
>JBBDSD010000381.1:0-3263 GCA_040905065.1 Trueperaceae bacterium
TGGCGTGGCTGCACGGCCCCAGTCCCAAGTAGAACCGGACCGTGCCGCCGTTGCGGCACGACCTGGTGCGGCGCCTCAAGGCGGAACGGCCGGAGCGGACGATCGAAACGAACGGCGGCGTCACGGACCTGGACGCCGCGGAGGCGGAGCTGGCGCACGTCGACGCGGTCATGATCGGACGGGCCGCCTTCGACGCACCGATGACGTTCCGAAGCGCCGACCGGCGCTTCTTCGGGACGCGCGGGCCCGACCCGACGCTGCGACAGGTGATCGAGGGACTCGTGGTCGTCCTGGACGAGGGACGGCAGGAGGGCGTCCCGCTCGCCACCCTGCTCCGTCCGGTGATTCCGTTGGTGCGCAGCGTGCCGGGAGCGCGGGCGTGGCGCCGGACGTTGACCGAACGCGGCCGCGAGCCGGGCGCGGGGCCCGACCTGCTGCTACGGGCCAGACAGCTCCTGCCGGACGAGGTGCTGGACGACGTTCAGGCCGGCGACGCCGGATCCGATCGGTCGGGACCGATCCGTACGGGCGTGCCCCGCTCCGCCGCCAGCACGGCGGCGGCGTTCCCTTCCCGGACCGCGACTTCGGCGGTTCCGGACGACCCCAGGTAGAGCAGCGGAGACCCGCGCGGGACCGAGGCGAACGATCGCGACGGTCCCCGCACCGTGACGTTCGCGATGGACGCTCGCCACGGTGGAGCCGGCAGAACGTCCGGCGTCAGATCGCTGATCAGGTTGCCGAAGCGGTCGACGTGCAGCACGGTACCGACCACGACGTCGCCCTCGCGGCGCGGTGCCAAGAGAGACGGCGCCGCCAGCGCGTCCAGCGTCACGGTCGCCCCGAGCGACGCGAGCGGTTCGCCGCGCGCCAGGCGGCCCGCGGCGGGGGCGAAGCGGTCGCGACCGTCGAAGGTCGCGCCGGGACCGGGGCGATGGTCCGGATCGGGTGCCAGGTCGACGGCGGCGTGGGCGCGCAGGTCGGTGCCGTACGGGGCGCGGGCCGGCCGAAGCAGCGACGCGAACAGTCCGTTGTCGGGACCGACCGCGTGCACGGTCCGTCCGTCCGGGGCTGCTGCCTGCAGCGCGAGGCCCCTCCGGTCGCTGCCGACGCCGGGATCGACCACGGCAAGCAGCACGGAGCCGTTCGGAAGCCAGGGGAGGACCGCGGCCAGCTGGAAGCGGGCGGCCAGCAGGTCGAACGGCGCGATTTGGTGCGTCAGGTCGTGCAGCGGCGCGTGCGGCGCGACGCCGGCCAGTACCGCACGGACCACGCCGACGTAGACGTCGTCGTTCCCGAAGTCGCTGAGGAGGAACACGGGGCCCGTCACGGCGTCACGGTACCGTCGGTCGCGGCTCGCAGAGGCGTGCTACCCTCGTGCGCATGGATTTCGGATCGGAAGGCGGCAACGGGGACGCCGGCGTGGAGGCACGCCAGCGGCCGGGCGAGCGGTGGTTGCGGGGCGTGCGGGGCGCGACGACCGTCGAGCGCGACGAGGCGTCGTTGGTGCTGGCGGCGACGCGGGAGCTGCTGGCGGCCATGCTGCACGAGAACGGCATCGACGACTTCGATCCGATCGGGTCGATCTTCTTCACCTCCACGCCCGACCTGGTGTCGACCTATCCGGCCGAGGCGGCCCGCGAGTTGGGCATGGGCGCCGTCCCGTTGATCTGCAACCAGGAGATTCCGGTCCCCGGTCGGCTTCCTCGCGTGGTGCGCGTCATGATGCAGGTCAATTCGGTGCGGGGCCAGCGAGAGATCCGGCACGTCTACCTGCGCGGCGCGACGGTGCTCCGTCCCGACCTGACCAGCGCTCAGTAGCTCCGCGGAACACCGGAGGAGCCCCGGGTCAGTCCCACGCCTTCGCGGGAACCAGGTCGCCACCGTCGACCGTCGCCTTCGTGACCTTGTGCGCACGGTTCATGGTCACCTCCAGCACCGCCGTGTCGAACGACTTCGGCCCCACCAACGTCTTGCGCACGAAGTAGCCGCCCGCGATCTGGCTCATCTCGCTGGACTTCGACAGGCGCACGTTGATCACCTCGCCGTTGCGGGCGGTACGGACGCGGGCCAGCAACGCCGTGCCCTCTTCTCGAAAGCGGGGATCCTGGCGACGGAACAATCCGAACATGCGGGTATCCTATCCCACGGTCCGATCCGGACCCGGACCGGCCCACCCCGACGTCTCGCGAGGACCGAACCGATGCCCAGCGAACCCTTCCCGCCAAGACCGAACCTGCCGACCGTGCCGAACGACGCGGCCCCGCTCCGAACGGATCCCTCCGCGCAACGGGCGGATTCGGGGCGACCGGAGATCGTGCCCAGCGACGCAGACGGCGTGCGGCGCGGCGCCGCGCGGCTGCGCGCCGGCCGCTTGGTGGCGATGCCGACCGAGACCGTGTACGGTCTGGCCGCCCGCGCCGTCGATCGGAGCGCGGTGGGGCGCGTGTTCGCAGCGAAGGGGCGTCCCGCCGACCACCCGTTGATCGTGCACCTGCACGACCTGGACGCGTTGGGTGCCTGGATCGACCGGCCGGACGACCGGATCCGGGCGCTGGCGGAGCGGTTCTGGCCCGGACCGCTCACGCTGATCGGGCCCCGTGCGGACGGCGTGCACGACGGCGTCACGGGGGGACATCCGACCGTCGCCGTGCGGATGCCCGCGCACCCCGTGGCCCGCGCCGTGCTGAGCGCGCTTGGCGACGCGGTCGCCGCCCCCAGCGCGAACCGCTTCGGGCACGTCAGCCCTACCTGCGCCCGCCACGTCGCCGACGAGTTTCCGCTGCACGATCTCCTGATCCTCGACGGCGGCCCGTGCGCGATCGGTCTCGAGTCGACCATCGTGGACCTGAGCGGCCGGCAGGCGCGCCTGCTGCGTCCCGGCGCGATCGCGGTCTCCGCCCTCGAAGACGTCCTGGGAGCCCCGGTCTCGGCCCCGCACGACGCGTCGGTCGCCGCTCCCGGCAGGCGCGTCAGCCACTACGCCCCCGACGCCGTGCTTCGCCTGATCGACGCACACGCGCTTCCCGACGCCGCTCGCTCCGCGCCCGACGCCGCCCTGCTGCTGATCGACGCGCCCCTGCCGGACGGGCACCGGGGACCCGCGCGCCGGCTCTCCGACCATCCCGAACGGTACGGACGCGACCTGTACGCCGCGTTGCGGGCGTTGGACGCCAGCGGCGCGTCGCTGCTGCTGGTGCAGCGTCCGCCGACGGCGTCCGCGTGGGACCCCGGCCACGACCCCGTGGCGCAGGCCGCAGCCCCCC
>JBBDSD010000382.1:0-3241 GCA_040905065.1 Trueperaceae bacterium
GGCCAGCGCGTCCGCGTCCACCACCGCCGCTCCCAACGCCCGAAGTTCGCCCGCGACCGTCGACTTGCCGGCACCGATCGTGCCGGTCAACCCTACGACGATCGGGCGGCCGGGCTCGCCGGATGGGGAGGCGCCGTTCGGCATGCCGCATTGGACCACGGGGCGGGCACGCCCAGCGTGGACCCCGTGCGACGATGCGGAGCGAGGAGGCCCTCCGCACCATGTCGCTGACCGCATTGCTCGTTCGCCTGCCCGGAATCGGTCGCTGGCTGCGCTCGCGACGTACCGCCCCGCTCCGTCCTTGGCCGACGATCGACGCGTTCGGTCCTCGGCCCGAGGGTGGCGTCGTGGTCGGTGGCGCCGTCCGGGACGCGCTGCTCGGGCAGGAGCCACGCGACGTCGACTGGCTGGTGCACGACCCGGAGGGCGCAGCGAGGTCGCTGGCCGACCGGTTGGGCGGGTCCGCCTTTCCGGTCGATCCGGTGCGCGGGCACTGGCGGGTGGTTCGCGCACCTTCGGACAACCGGCCCGCGACCCTCGACCTCGCGCCGCTGCGCGGTGCGCTCGAGGACGACCTGGCCGGACGCGACTTCACCATCGACGCCATGGCGATCGGTCCGCACGGACCGGTCGATCCGCTGGGAGGACGGCGAGATTTGCAGGAGCGACGTCTGGTCCAGGCTTCGCGCCACGCCCTGACCGACGATCCGCTGCGGGGCCTGCGCGGTCTGCGCCTGGCGGCCGAGCTGGACCTGACGTGGGAGCAGGCCAGTTGGGACCGGGCCGCGTCGGTCGCACGCGACCTGCAAAGCGGCCGGGTGCCGCTTCCGGCCGCGGAACGCAGGCGGGACGAGCTGGTGCGCGTCGTTGCCTCCGCCCGTCCGGGCGACGCGCTGACGAAGGCGCACCGCCTCGGTTGGCTGGAACTGCTGCTGCCGGAGCTGTTGGAGGGCGACGGCGCGCCGCAGGGCGGCCTGCATCACCTGGACGTGATGCGTCATCAGCTCGAAGCGCTGCAGCGGTTGGCGAGCGCGTTCCCCGAGGCGGACCTCGCCTTGCGCCTGGCGACGTTGTTGCACGACGTGGGCAAGCCGCGCTGTCGCGCACAGGAGCCAGGCGACCGGGTCCGCTTTTCCGGGCACGCCGAGGTGGGCGCGCGGATCGCGCGCGCGCGGTTGGCGCACCTTCGCTTCGAGCGCGCCGTGCGCGACCGCGCCGCTGAGTTGGTCCGGCGCCACATGCTGCCGCTCCCGAAAGGCGACCGCGAAGCCCGCCGTTTCGTGCACCGTCGCCGGGCGCTGCTTCCCGACCTGCTGAAGCTGATGATCGCCGACCGCGAAGCCGCACGCGGACCGGCGTCCAGCGACGCCGGTCGCCGGTCGTACCGCCTCGCCCTCGCCCGGGTGGTGGCGCAGCTCGCCGAGGAACCTTCGGGGCGGCGCGATCCGTGGCTGGACGGGCGCGACGTGATGGAGCTGCTCGGTCTGGAGCCCGGTCCGCGGGTCGGCGAGGCCGTGCGCTTCCTGGCCGAAGCGACCGCCGTCGGCGACGTGCGCGACCGAGACCAGGCGATCTCCGCGCTGCGCCGCTACGCGCGGGCGCAGGGCTGGCCCGTGGACGACCGGCGGTGACGGAACCGGGCCGCCGGGCCGATCGTGCGCGTACGGGCTGGACGGTCCTCGCCTTCGCGCCCAGCCTTGCTGCGGGCCTGATCGGCGCGACCGTGTGGGCGTTCGCTCCGCCGGACCTGCCGGGGACGTGGCCGTGGCCGGCCGCCCTGCTGGTCGGCGTCCTGCTCGGCCTGGCGCTGCTGGCGGCCGGGGCCGTGCTGGAACGCACGGTGCCGTCGTTCGCGTACGCGACCGCCCGGACGGAGCGTGCCGTGCGCGCGCTGCGGCTCTCCCCCGTCGCCGCGATCGCTCTGGCGCTGGCCACCTCGGCCGGGGAGGAACTGCTGTTCCGCGGTGTGCTGCTGGACCGGATCGGCCTGGTGGGGCAGGCGCTGGCGTTCGCGGTGCTGCACCCGGCGGGCCGTAAGGGCTGGAGCTACCCCCTCTTCGCGTTCGCTGCGGCGTTGGCGCTGGGGGCGCTGGTCGTGATCACCGGTCGGATCGTGCCAGCGATGGTGGCGCACACGGTGGTCAACGGCGTCGGGCTGTGGACCACGCGCCGATCATTGCCGCCGCGCGACGCAACTCGTCCTCGGGCCTGACCAGAGCCAGGCGCATCCAGCCCTCGCCGCGCTCGCCGAAGCCGCGGCCGGGCGAGACGATCACGCCCGTCTCGGTCGCGAGCGCCACGGCGAAGACGACCGAATCGTGCTCGCTCCGGGGTAGGCGCGTCCAGACGTACATGCTGGCCTCCGGCGCGCGCGTCGGCAGGCCGGCCTCGTTCAGAGCATTCACGAGAGCCAGGCTGCGGTCCCGGTAGATGCGCGCGCCGCCTCGGACCTGCTCGCGCGGGGTGGCCAGGGCCGCGATGGCGGCGCGCTGCACCCCGCGCCAGGCGTTGAAGTCGATCGCGCTCTTGACCCGCCGCAGGGCGTCGATCGCGCTGGGCGCCCCCAACGCGAAGCCGATCCGCAGGCCGGCCAGGTGGTAGCTCTTGCTGAACGAGTAGAGCTCGACCACCCGCTCGCGGCCCCCGGGCGCGGCCAGGGCGGAGGGGGCGTCCCGGTCGCCGTGCACCAGGTCCACGTACGGAAAGTCGTGGATCAGGAGCAGGTCGTGCCTCTCGGCGAACGCCACGCTCCGCGCGAAGAACGCAGCGGTCGCGCTGGCGGCGGTCGGGTTGTTCGGGTACGACAGCACCAGCACGCGCGCGTCCACCCGGTCCGCTTCGCTCACGGCGTCCAGGTCGGGCAGGAACCGGTTCTCTTCGAGCAGCGGCAGCGGCACCGGTCGCAAGCCGGCGATCCGCACCGCTCCGGCCCAGCTCGGGTAGCCGGGGTCGGGGAGCAGCACCGCGTCGCCCGGGTCGGTGGTGGCCAGCAGCAGGTTCGCGAACCCCTCCTGCGCACCGATCAACGACAGCGCTTCCCGTTCCGGATCGAGGTCGAGGCCGTAGCGGCCGCGGTACCAGGCGCAGGCGGCCTCCCGCAGCGGGCGCGTGGAGGCGTGCAGGGCGTAGCCGTGCGTGGATCGGTCGAACGCCGCGTCGCGCAGCGCCTCCAGCGCCGCAGTCGGCGGCGGCAGGTCGGACGATCCGATCGACAGGTCCAGCAGCGGACGTCCGGCGGCAC
>JBBDSD010000383.1:0-3207 GCA_040905065.1 Trueperaceae bacterium
CCGCACCGTGCGCTTCGGCAACGTGCTGCAACTGATGCGGCCCGAACGCGTACAGGACGCCTTCGCGAAGGAGGTGGTCCGCGACGTCGATCGCGAGATCGACGACGCCATGGACGAGATGGTCGACTGGTTCCTGAAGCGCAACCTGCAGCTGTGGGAGGACGTGATGGGCTTCGTCCAGGAGCGCCGTCGCGCCGACGACGACCGCATCGTGGGCGAGATCGGCGGGCGCTTCCGCTTGGACCGCCGCGACCTGCTGACCAGCCTGACCCGCCGTGCCGAAGAGGTCCTCGAAGGCTGGGACCAGAACGAGGAGGCACAGCGCCTGGCCGACTCGTTGCAGCAGGCGGTCGTCCGCACCGGCCTGCTGCAGGTCTCCGGCGTGGGGCTGGGGGCCGCGATCATCGCCTTCCTGTCCGGCACCGCGCTGGACGTGACCGGACTGACGGTGGGCCTGGCCGTGGTCGGCGTGGGCGCGCTGGTGCTGCCCCGCCGCCGCCGCCGCGCCAAGCAGGAGCTGCACGCCACCCTGCAGGCGTTGCGCGACGGCCTGGAGCGGAGCCTGGACCGGCAACTGAACGCCGAGCTGGAGCGGGCGGGCGAGGAGCTCGCCGGCGCCATCGCGCCGTACACCCGCTTCGTGCAAGGCGAACGGGAGCGGTTGCAACGCCTGATCGACGCGCTGGACCGCGCTGACGGCGACCTGACGACGTTGCGACGCGAAGCGCGGACGTTGACGGCCGAAGCGGAGACCGACGGTTCCGTGACCCGAGACGCACAGAACGCCTGACGCTCGCCAGGACGGCGCCGAGCGCCCGGACTCGTGCTAGCCGTGCTAGCGTAGTCGCTCATGGCCACGACCCCTCGCATCGCCTACCAGGGCGTGTCCGGCGCCTTCAGCGAACAGGCCGCGCAGCAGTTTCGACCCAACGCCACCTCGGTCGGGTTCGGCAGTTTCCACGACGCCTTCTCCGCCACGGTGGCCGGCGACTGTCAGTACGCCGTCCTGCCGGTCGAGAACAGCCTGGCCGGGTCGATCAACCAGACCTACGACCTGCTGACCGACTCGGTGCTGCACGTCGTCGGCGAACAGATCGTGCACGTCCATCACGCCCTGCTGGCCCGTCCCGGCGTGCAACTGAGCGAAGTCCGCCGGGTCTACAGCCACCCGCAGGCGTTGGCGCAGTGCGCCGAGTACCTGCAGCGGCACAAGATGGAGGCCGTCACCGACTTCGATACCGCCGGCGCCGCCAAGCTGCTAGCGGAGAACGGCGGCGAGGGACGCGCGGCGATCGCCAGCAAGCGCGCCGCGGAGGCGTACGGCCTGCAGGTGCTGGCGGAACGGATCGAGGACCGCCCGTTCAACTACACGCGCTTCTTCGTGCTGGGCGCCGACGAGGCGACCCGCAATGACGGGCCGCACAAGACCAGCCTAGTGCTGGCCACCAAGCACCGGCCCGGCGACCTGGTGTCGTGCCTCGAGGAGTTCCCCAAGCACGGCATCAACATGAGCAAGCTCGAGTCCCGCCCGCGCCGCGACAAGCCGTGGAGCTACCTGTTCTACATCGACATCGAGGGGCACGTCGACGAGTCGCCGGTCGCCGCCGCCCTGACCGGCCTGATGCGCAAGGCCGCGTTCGTGAAGTTCCTGGGCTCCTACCCGGCGGCGGAGACGATTTCGGTCGAATGACCGACGAAGGCGACGTCCCGACCCTACCCCTGGCCGCCGCCCTGAAACTGGCCGGCCACGTGGGCACCGGCGGACAGGCGAAGCAGCTGATCCAAGCGGGCGAGGTGCGCGTCAACGGCGAGGTCGAGACGCGCCGCAAGCGTCGCCTGCGCGCCGGCGACGAGATCGAGGTCGCCGGAGCGTCGTTCGTGCTGGACCTGGACGCGCCGGACCCGGACGAAGCGGACCCGCCCGACGCCGACGCCGACCCGCCCGACGCCTGAACGCCACCCACCGCGACGCACGGCCGTCCGGAGCGTTCCCGACCCCGTGCTATATTCGTGCGCCGAGAGTCGAGGGGTATCCGTGCCGAGACGCAACGACATTCACACCATCCTGATCCTGGGCAGCGGACCGATCCAGATCGGTCAGGCCGCCGAGTTCGATTACTCCGGCACGCAGGCGTGCAAGGCGCTGAGGTCGGTGGGTTTCCGCGTGGTGCTGGTCAACAGCAACCCCGCCACGATCATGACCGATCCCGACGTGGCCGACCGCACCTACGTCGAGCCGCTCACGCCCGAGACCGTCGAGCGCGTCATCTTGGCAGAGCGGCCGGACGCGCTGCTGCCGACCCTGGGCGGCCAGACCGCGCTGAACCTGGCGATGACGCTGCACGAACGCGGGGTTCTCGAGAAGCACGGCGTCGAGCTGATCGGCGCGAACTACGAAGCGATCCACAAGGGCGAGGACCGGCAGGCGTTCCAGCAGGCGATGGCGCGGATCGGCATCGACACGCCAGCCGGAAAGATGGTGTCGACCTTGGACGATGCGCTGGCGTTCGCCGATCAGATCGGCTACCCGCTGATCATCCGTCCCAGCTTCACGCTGGGCGGCAGCGGCGGCGGCGTCGCCTACGACGAGGCGGGGTTCCGGCGGATCGTGCGGCAGGGCCTGCACGACAGTCCGGTCCACACCGTCCTGGTCGAGCAGTCGGTGCTGGGCTGGAAGGAGTACGAGCTGGAGGTGATGCGCGACCACAACGACACGGTGGTGATCATCTGCAGCATCGAGAACGTCGATCCGATGGGGGTGCACACCGGCGATTCGATCACCGTCGCGCCGGCCCAGACGCTGTCGGACAAGGAGTACCAGGAGCTGCGCGACGCCAGCATCGCGATCATCCGCGAGATCGGGGTCGAGACCGGCGGCAGCAACATCCAGTTCGCCGTCGATCCCGTCAGCGGGCACATCATCGTGATCGAGATGAACCCGCGCGTGTCGCGCAGTTCGGCGCTCGCGTCGAAGGCGACCGGCTACCCGATCGCCAAGATCGCCGCGCTGCTGGCGGTCGGCTACCACCTCGACGAGCTCCCCAACGACATCACCGCCGAGACGAAGGCGGCGTTCGAACCGTCGATCGACTACGTGGTGACCAAGATCCCGCGCTTCGCGTTCGAGAAGTTCCCCTCCGCCAGCCAGGAGCTGGGCACGCAGATGCGGTCGGTGGGCGAGGTGATGGCGATCGGTCGCACCTTCAA
>JBBDSD010000384.1:0-3202 GCA_040905065.1 Trueperaceae bacterium
TCGATCCAGACTGCGGCGCCGCCTTCGGTACGCAGGCTGGGCGGGTGCAGGTCGGGGGCCAAGGCGCGGGCGCGGACTTCGAGATCGTCGTGGCTGGGGCGAGCGGTCATGGATGGAATCCTTCCAGGAGGGGGGTGGCGTCGGGGGGATCGGCGTCGCGGTCGGCGGCGCTGGGGACCGGAACGGTGCTGGCGCGCACGATCAGTTCCGGTTGCAGCACGATGTCGACGCCGCGGCCGCGGCCGCGCATCCGCTGGAACAGCATCGTGGCGGCGTGCCGCCCCAGCTCGTAGGTGGGTGCGCGGATCGAGGAGAGGGCGGGCGTGAACATGCGGGCGAAGACGATATCGTCGTAGCCGATGATGGAGAGATCGTGCGGCACGCGGCGCCCCAACTCCTTCGCCGCCTGCAGCGCGCCGGCGGCGACCAGGTCGTTGAAGCAGAGCAGCGCATCGATCTCCGGGTCGCGCGACAGCAGGTCGTACGCCGATCGGGCGCCGCCGTCCACGTCCGGTGGGCAGGTCACGATCCGCGCGTCGGGCAGGGGCAAGCCCCGCTCGCGCGTCTCGCGATCGGCACCCAGCAATCGCTCGCGGCCGGCGTGGGAGTAGGTCGGGCCGGCCAGGACCGCCATGCGGGTGCGGCCGACCTCTGCCAGGTGGCGAATCGCCATGCGTGCACCGTGTTCGTGATCGATGCGGACCGACCCGGCCACGTCCGGATCGGAGCGGCGGTTGACGATGACGGCCGCCGCGTGCCGGGCCAGGAGCGGATGCAATCGGTCGTCCGTCAGGCGAGGACTGGCGGCGATCACGCCGTCGACGCGACGGTCCTCGAACGCTTCCAGTGCCGACGCCTCGCGCTCGGCGTCCTCGATCACGTTCGTGAGCAGCAGCGTGAAGCCGTGCCGAATGGCGACGTCCTCCGCGCCCCGGACGATCTCCGGGAAGTACGGGTTCGTGACGTCGGGGACCAGCAGACCGATGGTGCGGGAGCGGCGGGCCTTGAGTCCGCGGGCGACGATGTTCGGGCGGTAGCCCAGCTGCGCGATCGCCGAGCGGACGCGGTTCCGGGTCTCCTCGCCGACGCCGGGACGATCGTTCACCACGCGCGAGACGGTCATGTTGGACACGCCGGCACGGCGGGCCACGTCGGCCAGCGTGACCTTGGTCTCGCTCGCGTGCACGGTGGCGTCCGAGCCGCCTGCGCTGCTCACCCGGTCTCCCTTCCGTTCCGATGGAGGCGTCGCGGGAACGAGACGACCTCCGAGTTAACGATAACGGCGATCATACGGAAGCGGAGCCGGGAAGGGAAGGGGTGGGGGCCGGTCAGCTCCCGGTCCGAGCGGCCACGAGCGCTTCGGTCAGCCCCTGCACGTACGCGAGTCCGATCGTCCGGTCGTACAGTCCGTAGCCGGGGATGCCGGTCTCGCCCCAGATCATGCGGCCGTGATCGGGACGCAGCGGCACGTCGACGCCTTCGCGGACCAGCGCCCGCAGCACCCCGTGCAGGTCCACGTCGCCGGCACTTCGGTGATGCGTCACCTCGTGGAAGTCGCGCGGGCCGGTGCGGCGCACGTTGCGGGCGTGCACGAACGCCACGCGGGGCGCTGCGCGCGTCGCGAGCTCCGGCAGGTCCACGTCCGGATTCGCGCCCAACGCGCCGGTGCACAGCGTCAGCCCGTTGGCGGGGTGGTCCACGGCGTTCAGGATGCGGGTCACGTCGCCTGCGTCCTTCACGATGCGCGGCAGGCCGAAGATCGACCAGGGCGGGTCGTCCGGGTGGATCGCGAGCCGCACGCCGACCTCCTCGGCCACCGGCACCACGTCGCGCAGGAACGCCGCGAGGTGCTGGTGCAGACGGTCCTGGTCGATGTCGGCGTAGCGGTCGAACGCAACCTTCAGCTCCTCGCCGGAGTAGCCGTGCGACCAGGCGGCCAGCCGCTCCATCCCGCGCGACAGGTCGAAGCGGGCCAGGTCGGCCTCGGCGTACGACATCGCCTGCGAACCGTCGGGCAGCGTGCGCGCGAAGTCGGTCCGCATCCAGTCGAACACCGGCATGAAGTTGTAGCAGACGGTGCGCACGCCGGCGGCGGCCAGGTGGCGCAGCGAGGCGGCCCAGGCCTCCACGTGCGCGTCGCGCTCCGGACCGTCGGTCTTGATCGCTTCGCTGATCGGGATGCTTTCGGCCACGGTCCACGCCAGGTCGTGCTGGGCCAGGACCCGCTTGCGCTCCTCGATCGCTTGCGGCGTCCACGGCTCGCCCACCGGCACGTCGTGCAACGCGGTCACCACGCCGTCCAGGCCGGGTACCTGGCGGAGGTCGGCCAGCGCGACCGGGTCGTCGGGGCCGTACCAGCGCATCGTCCAGATCACGGTCGGCCGCCCACGGCCGCGCCTCGTCCCCCTGGCGCGACGTCGCCCGGGTGCCGCATGATGACGGGCATGACACACCCCCGCTCGTCACGACCGATCGTCGACCGACCGTTCGCGCCCCGCACCGACACGGGGCGCGCATCCCGCGGCGCTGCGCCCGACGGGTGCCGCTGATGCGGGCCGACGGCGCCACGCGCGAAAACCTGGCCGCCTTCTACCGGGATCATCTGGAGCACGACGTCCTTCCTTTCTGGCTCGACCGGGCGTTGGACCGGGAGCGGGGGGGCATCTTCACCTGCCTCGAGAACGAGACCGGCGAGCGCGTGAGCGATGACAAGTTCACCTGGTCGCAGGCGCGCTGGGCCTGGACGGCGTCGCACGCCGCGCGGATGGCGGACCGGGGCGCGCTGAGCGTCGATCCAGAACCGTTGCGCGATCATGCGCGCCTCACGGCGGACTTCCTGCTGGAGCACGCCTTCCTGCCCGAGGGATCGGTCGCGTACCTTCTCGCCGCGGACGGTACCAAGAAGGAGTTCCTGCCGGGCCAGGGGCACGATCTGAGCTTCTTCGCCGACGGCTTCGTGATCTTGGGCCTGGCGGGCGTGGCGCGCGCGACCGGTGACGCGTCGTACCTGGACCACGCCTTGTGGGCGTACGACGGGCTGCGCCAGCGCATGGCGCGCGGCGAGGTGCGCAGCGAGCCGTACCCGCTCCCGGCGGGACACCGGGCGCACGCCTGGCCGATGATTCTGCTGAACGTAGCGCAGGAGCTCGAGCGCGCGGCCGCGCAGTTCGGCCACGGGCGCGAAGCGGCGTTGGCGGCCGAC
>JBBDSD010000385.1:0-19305 GCA_040905065.1 Trueperaceae bacterium
CCGGACCCAACCAGGCCTCCTTCGCCTCCTGCAGGCGACCGATCTCGATGGCGGTGCGGATCTCGCGCATGACGGCGGCCATGAAGCGCAGGTTGTGCACCGTCGCGAGCTGCTGGCCGACCTGCTCGTTCGCCTTGAGCAGGTGCCGCAGGTAGGCGCGCGAAAAGCCGCCGGCGCACGCTTCGCAGGTGCACGACCGATCGATCGGCCGAAGGTCGTTGGCGTAGCGCGCGTTCTTCAGGTTGCGCCGAAAGGTGGGAAACGGCCGCCCGTCGTCGTCGAAGCGGGCCAGCACCCCGCCGTTGCGGGCGTTGCGGGTGGGCGCGACGCAATCGAAGGTATCCACGCCGCGCTCGGCCGCCTCGAACAGGCTGGGCACGTCGCCGATCCCCAGCAGGTGGCGCGGCAGGTCGTCGGGCAGGTACGGCGTGGTCCACGCGAGGACGCGATGCATGGTCTCGCGCGTGTCGCCCAGGTTTCCGCCGATCGCCATGCCGTCGAAGCCGCGACCGTCCACCGTCATCGCCCCCACGGTGCGTGCCGACGCGATCCGTTCCGCCTCGAACGCACCGCCCTGCACCACCCCGTACAGGGCCTGGCGGTACGGATGCACCGGTGCCTCGTCGTGGAACGCTCGCAGCGACCGTTCGGCCCACCGGTGCGTGCGCTCCGCGCTGGCGGCGGTGTACGCCTGGTCGTGCAGGGGACTGGTGCACTCGTCGAAGGCGAGCACCATGTCCGCGCCCAAGCGGCGCTGGGTCCGGATCGAGCGCTCGGGCGTGAAGCGATGCCGGCTTCCGTCCACATGGCTCACGAACCAGACGCCCTCCTCGTCCACCTGCACCAGTCCCGAACGGCCTCGGGCGCCAGCGGGAGCGACCCCTTCCCCTGGGAAGATGCTGGCGACCTTGCCGACGCCGTGCTCGATCCCCGCCCCGAGCGAGAACACCTGGAACCCACCGGAGTCGGTGAGGATCGGGCCGTCCCAGCCCATGAACCGGTGCAGGCCACCGTGCGCGGCCACGATCTCGGCACCAGGACGGAGGTACAGGTGGTAGGTATTGGCGAACAGCACCTGGCTGCCGGCGTTCCGCACGGCGCGCGGCAGCACGCTCTTGATGGCACCCTGCGTGGCGACCGCCACGAACGCCGGCGTCTCGATCGGCCCGTGGGGCGTAGCGATCCGCCCGCGCCGCGCAGCGCCGTCGCGCGCCAGGACCCGGTACCCGAACGACGTGCTCACGTCCGTCATGCTACCGCGAAGCGCGCGGCGTCCCGGGCGACGGACCCGCAGCGCTGCCGGTGCTACGGTCACCGTCCTGGAGGTGGAGATGGCCCTGCACATCGGCGCCAAGCTCTTCGCCCTCGGTCTCGTCTTCGCGTCGTTGCTGACGGCGTTTCGCGCCGAGAGGCCCGAACCGCTGGACCTGACGGTCGCCCCGACCGTGCAGATCCGCACCGTCCCGCACGAGGCCGTCGCGCTGCCCGACACACCGCACGGACCGGTTGCCAACCCGACCTTCGTGCTTCGCGCCACCGGATACAACTCCGTCCCGGCGCAGACCAACGCCGACCCGCACACCACAGCGACCGGCACGCGTACCCGCCCGGGCGTCCTGGCCGTCAGCCGCGACCTGCTGGGCGCCGACGTGCCGTACGGATCGATGGTGCGCCTGCACGATCTCGGCTCGTACGCCGGCCAGTACAACCCCGGTCGGTTCCAGACCCTGCTGGACCAACAGGGCCTGTTCATCGTCGAAGACACCATGAACGTCCGCAAGCGGCGTCAGGTGGACCTCTGGTTCGGAGATCGGACCAGCGCGGTGAACTGGGGCGTCCGCTCGGTACGCCTGGAGGTGGTGCGCTACGGCTACCACGGTCCGGTGCTCGATCCGGTGGCCGCCTCCCCCTTCGAAGGCAGACCGGTCCTGACGGCGGCCTCGCGCTGATCCGACCCCCGACCCAGACCGACCTCACGAACGTGCGGCACGCGGTCCCGCGATACCCTCGCCCGCGTGCCGCTTCCTCTCTACCTGGCGTGGGCCCACGTACGTCGTCGCGTGCTGCAGTCGGTGCTCACCGTCGCCGGCGTCGCGGTCGGCGTGGCGGTATTGATCACCGCGCTGGCCCTCACCAACGGCTTCATCGACGAACTTCTGGACAGCACCCTGCAAGCGACGCCCCACGTGACCCTGCGCGCGTGGCAGGCCAAAGGCGTCACGCGCGACGATGCCGAGGTCGCCGCACGCATCGCGGAGCATCCGGAGGTAGTGGCGGTCGCACCGTTCCTGGCGACGGAGGGGCTGATCGCGCGCCGCGCGGACGCGTCGCTCGGCATCGGGGGCCGACAGGGGTACGTGCAGCTGCTCGGCATCGATCCGGCCCAGCAGGCCCGCGTACTGGACCTGCCGGAACTGCACGCGAGCGCCGATCGGCTGGCCGAACGGGGCGGCCTGATCGTGGGCGCATCGTTGGCGCTCTCCCTGGGCGTGCTTCCCGGGGACGAGGTGCTGGTCCAGGACGTGGACGGGCGACGCCGCACCTTCGAAATCGCCGACGAGTTCCGCGTCGGCAACGAACTGATCGACGGCCTGGTGGCGTACGCCTCCCTGTCGGAGCTGCGCAGCTACCTGCGCGCCGGCGAGGTCATCAGCGGCTACCACGTGCGGCTGGTCGATCCGGCTCGCGCCGAAGCGGTCGGGCGCGAGTTGGCGAACGACACCGGCCTGCGACCGACCTCGTGGAGCACGCT
Organism: Trueperaceae bacterium; assembly: GCA_040905065.1. Taxonomy (GTDB): domain Bacteria; phylum Deinococcota; class Deinococci; order Deinococcales; family Trueperaceae; genus SLSQ01. The sequence goes on from JBBDSD010000385.1 coordinate 2,753, forward strand.
GTTCGGTGGCCTGGTCGCCCAGTTGGATCTGCAGCGTGCCGTCATCTCCGTCGTGGTGTTCCTGATCGTGCTGGTGGCCGCCATGGGCATCGCGAACGTGCTGGTGCTCACCGTGGCGGAGAAGACGCGCGAGATCGCGGTGCTGCGGGCGATGGGCGCCAGCGCGCGCCAGGTGCTGGCCACCTTCACGCTCGAGGGCCTGATGCTGGGGGGCGCCGGCACGCTCCTGGGCGTCCTGCTCGGCGCCATCGCCGCCGCCTACCTGCACGCGCAACCGATCCCGCTGCCCGGCGACCTGTACTTCATCACGCGCCTGCCGATGCGCATCGCGGCCGGCGACCTGGCGTGGGTGTGCGGCCTGTCGCTGGTCACCAGCGCGATCGCCGGCTGGATCCCGGCCCGCCGGGCCGCACGCCTCGATCCCACCCAGGTGCTCCGGTGACGTCCCCACCGAACGGTGCGCGTCACGGAAGGCGGAACGGACCGGAGGCCGCCTCGCCCAGCGACTGGGACGCGGAACGGACCGTGGCCTACCTGCTGCGCCTGCTGACGCGCCGCGATCACGCGCGGGCCGAGTTGGAGGAACGGCTGCGCCGCAAGGGCGTCGAACCCCAGGTGGCGACCGCAGCGTTGGCGCGCCTGGAAGAGCTGGACCTGCTCGACGACCGGCGGGTGGCCGAGGGCCTGGTCCGGGCGCGACGGCACCGCAAGGGACGTCACGCCCTGGCGCGCGACCTGCACCGGTTCGGGGTGCCCGGCGACCTCCGCGACGCCGCGCTCGCTCCGCTGCACGACGAGGACCAGGAACGCACCGCGCGTCAGGTGCTGGACGCGCACGCCTGGCGCTTCGCGGCCCCGGACCGGCGCAAGGCGTACGCCAAAGCGGCGGCGTTTCTGGCCCGCCGGGGCTTCCCGAGCGATCCGGCCCGCGCAGCGCTGGACGCGTTCTTCGAGAACCGGGGCTTCGAGAACCGGGAGGTCGAGGACCGCGACGCGGCATCTTGACCGCCACCTCCGGCGTTGGTACACTCCCTCGCTGCATCGGGGCGTAGCGCAGCCTGGTAGCGCACCTCGTTCGGGACGAGGGGGTCGGAGGTTCAAATCCTCTCGCCCCGACCACAGCCGCCCCCCGGGTCCGCCCCGGGGGGCGTTCCCGTGGACGACCGCCCCGTGCGTCCTCCGCTCCGCGTAACTTCCGCTCTGTGCCGCGAAGGGACCCCGCATGACGAACGACCGCCTCCTCGATCCGCCCGGTTCCAGAACGCGCAGCGACGGCGCTCGCCTGTTCGCGCTGCCGCTGGGGGTGCTGCTGGGCGCCAGTGGCCTGCTGTGGATGGCCGGGTTCGGGCAGGAGCCGCCCGACGTCCTGCCGATCGCAGCGTTGGCGTTCTTCGGGGCCCTGTTCGGCGATGCGTTGCACGACGCGCTACGGCGCAGCGGTCGCGCCGTGACGCCGGCCGTCGCGACCGGCGTCGCGCTCGCGGTGGTGGCGGGCCTGGTCGTCCTGCCCGCCCGCGACCGCATCGCGCCGGCCACCGCGCTGATCCTAGCTTTGGCGCTGCTCGCGCTGCCGCGGCGCTGGGGCGAGATGCTGGGGCCGATGACGGTGTACACCGCCGCCACGCTGTTGGCGAACTACACCTTCGACGCCTTCCTGCCCGTCGGCGACTGGTTCCTGGTGAACATGGGCACCCTCTTCTTCGGCATCACCTTCACGCAGCGCGACCGGGTCCACCGCTTCGGTCGCCGGGCGGTGTACGTCATGATCGTGGCTGCCGCAGGAATGAACGTGCTGGCGGCCCTGTCGATCGACACGCCGCTGCGGTACGTGGCCGTCAGCTTCCTGGCGATCGTGCTGGCCGAAACGGCGGACACCGAGGTGTACCACCGCCTGCTGAAACGCAGCTGGCTGGTCCGGGTCGCCTCCTCGAACGGGGTGTCCGCCCCGATCGACACGATCGTGTTCACCGTGCTGGCGTTCTACGGCGCGCCGTGGGCCACGGCGCAGTGGATGCTGCAGGTCATCGTGACCGACGTGTTCGTCAAGTACGGAAGCAGCATCGTCACCGGCCTGCTGTTGTTGCGGAGCCGTGCTGCCCGCACGCCGGAACCGATGGAGGCTGTCACGCCGCTGCGGTGAGCTACGGGCGTTCCCCCGTCAACGCCTCCTGCCACGCCGCCGCGACCCCCAGCGCGTGCGCCTCGCGCCCGGGTGCGGTCGCCACAGAGCCCCCGACCGCCGGGCCCTCCGGGTTGCCGATCGGCACGGTCGCCGCCGGTCCGGCCAACAGGTTGAAGAGGGTGGTGTTGCGCAACACCTTGGCGTTGGCCGCGTAGTAGGCGTCGTCGTCGGTGACCAGCGCGTCGATGCGCGGCGCCAGGCACGCCACCGTCGGCGACAGGACCGCGTCGTACCCGGCCGTGCGCTCCCAGAAGCGTCGCGCCAGCCGGTCCCGTTCGTAGCCCAATTTGACGTAGTCGTACGAGGGACGGTCGCGCACCGCGACGATCCGCCCCGACACCCGGGGGTCGACCTTCTCGCCCGCGTCGGTCAGCAGCTCTTCGTGCAACACCAGGGCTTCGTGCGCCGCGAAGCTTCCGTAGCGCGGGTAGAGGCCCGCCAGATCGTCCAGCTCCGGCACCGGACGCAGGTCCAGGTCGTGCCCGTGGGCGGCCAGGGCGGACAGAGCCGCCTCGAAGGCGCTGGCCACCTCGGCGTCCAGGTCGTCCTGCACGACCGTTTCGGGAACCAGCAGACGCAGCGGCCGATCGTTCCACGCCGGCGTGGGCGAGGGCGCCATCCCCCGCAGCGCCCGCCAGACGGCCCAGGCATCGGGCAGCGTGCGTGCGATCGGCCCGATCGTGTCCAAGGTGGTCGACAGCGGCACGGTCCCCTCCATCGGCAACGTTCCGTCGCCGGTCTTCAGCCCCACCAGGTTCTGGAACGCAGCGGGAATCCGCACGCTGCCACCGGTGTCGGATCCGAGCGCCGCGCACGCCCGGCGAGAGGCGACCACGACCGCCGACCCGGACGACGATCCGCCCGGCACGCGCTCCGGATCCGGCACCGAGCCAGGCGTCCCGAAGTGCGGGTTCAACCCCAGGCCGGAGAACGCCAGCTCCGTCATGTGCGTCCGCGCGACGAACACCGCGCCGGCCGCGTCCAACCGAGCGACCAGCGGGGCGTCCCGTTCCGCCGGCGCGACCCGCTCCAAGAGCGCACGGGAGCCGGCGGCGCTTCGTTCGCCCTCCATGTCCAGCAGGTCCTTGATCGCGATCGGCACGCCCTGCAGCGGGCCTAGGTCCACGCCCGCCCGCAACGCACGCTCGGCCCTCCGGGCCTGCTTGCGCGCCCGGTCAGCGGTCACCACGCGCACCGCTACGTCGGGCTCCAGGCGCTCCAGGTAGGCGTCGGTGGCTTCGGTCGGCGTGAGGTCGCCGCGCCGGTAGGCGTCGGCCAGCTCGGTCAACGACAGATCGGTCGGATCGGTGGGCATGCCCGCATGCTACCGGGGGCGCGAGGGCTGCGGGCACAGGGGGTAGACTGGCCGCATGCAACGCAGTCGCACCGAACTCGAGGCGATGACGCACACCGAACTGGTCGATCGCGTCTTGGAGATGCAGGACATGCTCCGCGAGGGCCTGGCGGTACGCGATTCGCTGCACGCGGTGCTGAACCAGGTGCTGGCCGCCAACGAGGATCAGGTGGTCCACTACGCCGACCTGAACGACGCCGGCCTGGACCCCGAGGAGCACGAGCGCAAGCGGGCCTGGGCCGCAGCCCGCCACGCCGTGTCCAACCCGTTGGGCGCGATGCGGAAGCGGGCGGCGGAACGCAAGGAGTGACGCGCACGTGCCAGCGAGCACAGTATGCTGATCTGCACGGATCGTGACGAGATCACGCATTCGCCACCGCCGTGTCGTACGCTCGGCGCGAGCACGGACCGGGCGACACGATCGCGGGACGAGCCACGGCCCGCACGTCGGGTTCTCGTACGACCTTAGGAGGCACCATGCAACCGAAGCCACGTACGGCCACCACGAACGACCCGAAACCGCTACGCCTCGTCCTCCTGGCGGGTCTCGCAGCGGCCTTCCTGACCGCCTGCGGCGTGATCGCGGCGGTGGCGCCACCGATCGACGTCGGCGACCCGATGGACGTCGACGGGACCAGCGTCGAGGCCGAGCTCGTCTCGGGTGGGCTGTCGACGGCCGCATTGGCGCATCTCGGCGCCACGAAGGCGTTCGCCTTCGGTGACATGGAGGTCGACCTCCGCGGCTTCAGCATCGCGAGCTTCTACACCAACGTGGGGTTGTCCGACACGGTCCGAGTGACCGGCGGCGGCGTCGAATCCGACTACCCGACCTCGATCGAGGTCACCGGAGGACGCCTGTCCGCCACCGTCGAGGACGACGTGAACGGAAACGTCACCTTCGGCGTGGAAGCCGACCTGTCGCTGACCTACGAGCGAGACTCCTGCAGCGTGGACGCCTGCAGCTACGTCTACGCCGGCGACGATCCCTTGGACGGCGTGCTGGATCTGCGCCTCACCGATTCGGGCGATCTGGCGACCCTGGTCGCCATCATCCGCGAGGGCGACACGCCGTCTCCGAACCGGGGCGAACTGGAGATCGGCATCGAGGTCGACTCCGACCCGGCACTGGCCGGCTTCACGGCGACGTTCACGCTGACCTCCGACGGGAGCCGGATTCGGCTCGGGGGCTGAGCTCCATCGCAGACGATCGCGTTGCCCGCTGCGGCACACGCGTCGGCGCACGGCAAGCGAATCGCCCACCGGTCCGGTGGGCGATTCCTACGTCTTGGACGCGTTGGCTCGGCGGGTAGGATTCGAACCTACGACCAATCGGTTAACAGCCGATCGCTCTACCACTGAGCTACCGCCGACCGAGGCCCGCCGGGCGGGCGACGGAGAGCGTACCACAGCGAACGGGGTGCTGCAACGTCGCGACCCTCCGGCCAGGTCGCCTTGCGGCCGCGCGTGCGCGCCGCCGCTCGTCCTCAGTCAAGCGAGCCCGGTTCCAGCCGCGGCAGGCTGCGGAACGCCGGCTTGCCGAACAGGTACCCCTGCATCAGATGGACATTCACGTCGATCAGGGCGTCGCGTTCGTCCTTCGTTTCGATCCCTTCCGCGATCACGTCGATGCCGAGATCCCGGCAGATGCTGACGATGCCCTCCACGATCGTGCAGCGTGCCGGGTCGCTGTCGATGTCGCGGACCAGGGCCATGTCGATCTTGACGAGGTCGGTCTGGAAGGCGGCCAGCAGGTTCATTCCAGCGTAGCCGGCCCCGAAGTCGTCGATCGCGGTGAGGAAGCCGCGCTGCTTGTAGTGCTCGACGATGCCGCGCATGTGGTCCTTGTCGACGACCTCTTCCCCTTCGGTCAGTTCGAAGACGATGCGGTCGGTGGGAAACCGGTAGCGACTGGCGGCAGCCAGGGTGGTGCGGAGGCAGCGCTCCGGGTGGTACACGGCGTTCGGCATGAAGTTGATGTGCAACAGAGCGGGCAGGTCCAGTTCCGCCGCGGTGCGGATCGCAGTGGTGCGGCAGGTCTAGTCGAAGCGGTAGAGCGTGTCCGGTCCGATGCGGTCGAACACCCAACCGGCACCTTGGCCGTCGGGACCGCGCACCAGCGCTTCGTGCGCGATCGCCTCGCCGGACCGGACGTCGACGATCGCTTGGAACGCCATGGCGATCTCGAAGTCCAACCGGACGTCGGCGGCGCAGCGGGCGCAACCGTCGCGTCGCTGCGAATCGCGGTCTTCCGGGTCGGCGGCGCCGGATCCGGATTCGGGCGGATCGTTGCCTTGCAGCACGGACGCCAGGGTAGCACGGTACGGTTTCGGCATGACCCTGAGCGAGTATCACGACCGTGCCCGAGCGACCGCGCTCTATCCCGACGAGGCGGCGTTGCTGTATCCCGTCCTGAAGCTGTCCGGCGAGGCGGGCGAGGTGGCCGAGAAGCTGGGCAAGGCGATGCGCGACCGGGACTGGCGTCCGGGGCGTCCCCTGCCGGACCAGGTGCGCCACGACCTGATCGCCGAACTGGGGGACGTGCTCTGGTACGTGGCCAGCGTGGCGGCGGACCTGGGAACCGACCTCCCTACGGTCGCGGAACGGAACTTGGACAAGCTCGCCGGGCGAAAGGAGCGCGGCACCCTGCACGGGTCGGGCGACGATCGGTAGGGGCGAGCGTCTCCTTAGAGTGCGGCGATCCGTTCGTACGCCTCGTGCAGCGTGTCGGCCTCGTCGCCCAGCCGGACCGGTCGGTTGCGGCCGGCGGCGTCGTAGGCGGCCAGCACCAGCCGGACCGCCTCCAGGCCGTCCTCGCCGCTGCAGGCCACCTCGCCTTCGCCGCGCGCCGCTGCCAGGAAGGCGCGGATCTGGCGGGTGTGGGCGCGCTCGCCGGCGAAGGCGGTGGTGCTGACGTCGGTCTCCGACCAGGTGGTGCCGGGCGAGTCGCGGAAGGCGTGCCGCAGCACCGGTTCCTGGTGGCGGTTGCTCCACTCCAGCGAGCCGTGGCTGCCGTAGATCCAGAACGCTTCCTCCCAGCCGGTGGCGGTCCAGGCCGCTTCGACCGATCCGAGCGCGCCGGAGGCGAAGCGGATCGACACCTGGGCGGTGTCCTCGAGCTCGATCGGCCAGCGTCGTGTGGCGACGCGGGCGTACACCTCCTCAGCGTCGCCGGCGAAGAAGCGCGCCAAATCCATCATGTGGCAGCCGTTGTCGAGCAGGGTGCCGGCGCCGCCGGACGCCCGCGTCGCGAAGCTGGGACGCACCGCCGTCGCTCCGCCCCAATCGTGCGCCTGACGCAGGCGAACGAAGGCGACCTCGCCGATCGTGCCGGCGTCGATCGCGCGACGCGCCTGCGCCACGGCGCCGTCGGAGCGCAGCTGGTGCCCGATCTGCAGGCGTACGTCGGCCCGCTCGCACGCTTCGATCATCTCGCGCGCGTGACGCAGGTCCAGCGCGATCGGCTTTTCGCAGAGCACGTGCACGCCGGCACGGGCGGCGGCCAGGACCAACGGATGGTGCGTGGTCACGGGGGTAGCGATGCTGACGACGTCCAGGTCCGCGTCGGCGAACATCCGCTCGGCGTCGGTGTACGTCGCCGGCACCTTCCAGGCGGCGGCGCGAGCGGCGAGCGTGCCGGGGTCCACGTCGCAGATGGCGACCACGTCGGCGCCGGCCGTGCGGTACCCGTCGAGGTGCAGCTGCGAGATGCCTCCGGTGCCGACGATGCCGGCGCGAAGGCGGGAGGGCGCGGTTCGGGTCACGGCGTCTCCATCCAGAAATGCTACCCGAGGCAGGTCAGGCGGACCCGAACTCGCGGGCCAGCATCCACTCCGGGAGGGAGAGGAACCCCTCGAGCGCCAACGCGACGCCCCCCATGGTGACGGCGTCGGCGCCGAAGGTCGAGAGCCGCACCTCGCAGCGGCTTCGGGGTGGCGCCAGCGCGTCGCGGTCCAGCGCCGCTTCGATCTGAGGCAGCATGCGGGCCGCGGCGACCGCGAAGGTACCGCCCAGCACGATCCGTTCCGGGTTGAGCAGGTTCACCAGGTCAGCGCAGGCGTCGCCGAGCACCTCGCCGGCCTCTTGGAGCACGGTGCGGGCGCGCCGGTCGCCAGCCACGTCGGCCGCGACCAGCGCGTCGAGGTGGTCGCACGGCAGGCCGACGTCGTGCGCGGCGCGCAGGAGCGAAGCTTCCGACAGGTACGCCTCGAGGCATCCTCGCGCGCCGCAGCCGCAGCGCCGTCCGCCACGTCGGACCTTCATGTGCCCCAGCTCCCCGGCGAAGCCGTCGTTGCCTCTATACAGCCGACCGCCCAGGTAGAGCGCGCCCCCGATGCCGGAGTGCCCGGCGATAACCAGCACGTCCTGCACGTCCGGTGCGGGTCCGAACAGCAGCTCGGCCAGGCCGGCCGCCTTGGTGTCGTTGTCCACGTAGACGGGGGCGTCCAGGCGTTCCGCGAGGACGCTGCCGACGCGCACGTCGTGCCAGCGCAGATTGGGCGCGAGTCGCAGCGCGCCTTCGCGGTCGAACAGGGCCGGTACGCCCACCCCGATCGCCCGGATGCGGGACGGGTCGCGCCCGCTGCGCCGGACCACCTCGGCCACGCCGTCGATCAGGGCGTCCAAGGCGCGGTCCGGGTCCAGGTGCCCGGGCGCCTCGAGCGTCGCGAGCGGTCCGCCGGCCAGCGTAGCGGCCAGCAACCGGATCGAGCCCGGTTCAAGACGCGCACCGATCAGCACGCCCGCGTCGGGATCGACCTGCAGCGCTCGTTCCGGGCGGCCGCGCCTGCCGGAAGCGACGGCGGCACCGCGCATGAGCAGACCCTCCTCGATCAGGGCCGCGACCACGGTCGAGACGGTGGCCTTGTCCAGGCCGGTCGCGTCGGCCAGGCCGCGTTGCGACACGCCCGGTCGGCGCCGGACGGCGTGGAAGATGCGGGCGGTGTTGAGCTGCCGGATCAGGGATGGGTTGACGCGAGGTCCGCGTGGCACGGCGACTCCCCCTCTCGCGCGACGTGGCGAGCGGAACGCGAGCGGTCGTGGCAAGGGACGAACGACCGTTGACGCTTCGCTTCACGGGCAGTATGCTTCCTTTTAGTTCGACAGTCAATTCTATTCGTCCCGGCCACCGACGCCTAGCCCGCGCTCAAGGAGACCATGGACACCAGCGACCCCACCCCCGTCCTCGCCTGCACCGACCTACGCAAGTCGTTCGGTCCAATCGAAGTGCTGCACGGCGTGGACCTGGACCTGCACCCAGGCGAGGTGCACGCCATCATCGGCGAGAACGGGGCCGGCAAGTCGACCCTGATGAAGTGCCTTTCCGGGTACGAACACGCCAGTTCCGGCCAGGTGCGCCTCGACGGCGCACCGGTCGCCTTCGCCGGATGCGGAGCCGCCGAAGCGAGCGGGGTGGTGCTGATCCATCGGGAGCTCGGCCTGGTCGACGACCTCGGCGCCGCCGCCAACATCTTCCTGGGCCGGGAGCCCACCACCCGCCTGGGGCTGCTGGACCGCGGCCGCATGGAGCGCGACGCGCGCTCCCTGCTGGAGCAGTTGGACACGAAGGTCGACCTGCGCAGCCGCATCCGCGACCTCGCCGTGTCGCAACGCCAGATGATCGAGATCGCCAAGGCGGTCGCCCGCGACGCGCGCGTGCTGTTCATGGACGAACCCACCGACGTGCTGACCGGTTCCGAGACCGAAGTGCTGTTCGACCTGATCCGCCGCCTGCGCAAGAGCGGCGTCGCGATCGCCTACGTGTCCCACAAGCTGGACGAGATCGAGCGGATCGCCGACCGCGTCACCGTCCTGCGCGACGGCGAGCGCGTGACCACCCAGCCCGCCTCCGAACTGAACGCGACCGACATGGCGCGACTGATGGTCGGGCGCGAACTCACCGAGCTGTACCCCGAGAAGCGGATCGACCGCGACGCGCCGGAGCTCCTCCGGGTCGAGGGCCTCACCGTGCCCGGCTTCGCCGAGGACGTGTCGTTCGACCTCAAGGCCGGCGAGGTCCTCGCCTTCGCCGGACTGGTGGGGGCTGGCCGCACGGAAGCGTTCGAGGGCCTGCTCGGGCTCCGCCCCGCGCACGGCACCGTGCACGTCGACGGCCGTCCGGTCCGCATCCGCACGCCGGAGGACGCCCGCGCCGCGGGCCTCGCCTACCTGACCGAGGACCGTAAGGGCAAGGGCCTGATCACCTCGATGCCGCTCGCGCCCAACCTGACGCTGCAGGCGCTGGAACGGTTCGCCACGCCGCTGCTGGACCGTGCCGCCGAACGCGCGGCGCTGCGGGACGCCGTCGAGACGTACGACATCCGGGCCGGCCGCCTGAACGCTCTCGCCGGCGAGCTGTCCGGCGGCAACCAACAGAAGTTGGTGGTCGCCAAGATCCTGCTCACCGAACCGCGCATCGTGATCCTCGACGAACCCACGCGCGGCATCGACGTGGGCACGAAGCGGGAGATGTACTTCCTGATCCAGCGCCTCGCCGATCAGGGCTTGGCCGTGGTCGTCATCTCCAGCGAGTTGCAGGAGGTGATCGGCCTAGCGCACCGCGTGGTGGTGATGCGCTCCGGTCGCGTGACCGGCGTGCTGGACGGCGAGGACCTGACCGAGCACGAGATCGTGCAGTACGCCACCGGACTCAAGCGCCAAGGAGCCGCCCCCCATGAGCACGCCGCCTGACGCCGGCCCGACCGTCCCCTGGACCCGCCGCATTCCCTGGCAGACGCTCACGCCGCTGCTGGGCCTGCTGGTGCTGATCGTGATCGGGGCGATGCTGAGTCCCGCCTTCCTGTCGCAGACGAACGTCACGAACGTGCTGACGCGCAGCGCCTTCATTGGCATCATCGCGGTCGGCTCCACCTTCGTGATCATCGCGGGAGGCATCGACCTCTCCGTCGGCTCGATGGCAGCGTTCGTGGCCGGCAGCATGATCCTGGGCATGAACTGGCTGCTGGGCACCGGCCTGAACGACGGCACGGTGCTGGCGCTCGGGATCGTGCTGGCGTTGGTCCTGGGCCTCGCGGCCGGATCGTTCAACGGCTTCACCATCACGCGCGGGAAGATCGAACCGTTCATCGTCACCCTCGGAGCGCTCGGCATCTTCCGGTCGCTGGTCACGTACCTCGCCGACGGCGGCACCATCTCGCTGGACTTCGCCATGCGCGGCCTGATCCGGCCGCTGTACTACGGCAGCTTCTTGGGCGTGCCGTGGCCCATCTGGATCTTCGGAGCGGTGGCCGTCATCGGCGGCGTCGTGCTGCACCGCACCCGCTTCGGTCGCTACGTGTTCGCCATCGGCAGCAACGAGGACGTGGCCCGCTACTCCGCGATCCCCGTACGCCGCATCAAGACCCTGACGTACATCATCCAAGGTCTTTGCGTCGCCATCGCCGTGATCATCTACGTGCCGCGCCTGGGCAGCGCCTCCGGCTCGACCGGCGTGCTCTGGGAGCTCGAAGCGATCGCGGCCGTGATCATCGGCGGGACCGCCCTCAAGGGCGGCTCCGGCCACGTTTGGGGCACGATCGTCGGCGCCATCCTCCTCTCCACCATCGGCAACGTCCTGAACCTCACCGACGTGATCAGCAACTACCTGAACCAAGCGGTGCAGGGCGTGATCATCATTCTCGCCGTGCTGCTCCAGCGCGGCCGGAACCGCTGAAAGGGGGTGGTCGACGCCTCGCGCACACGAGACGCCTGACCCGACCGACCGCAACGACACCGCACGTACGCGCACCCTCGTAAGGAGACCCCATGAAGCGCATTCTCGTAGCCCTCGCCTTCCTGCTCGCCACGGCCGCCGCCTGGGCCCAGGACGACGTCGTCACCATCGGCGTCTCGATCCCCGCCGCCACGCACGGATGGACCGGCGGCGTGAACTGGTGGGCCGACAAGGCCATGAACGACATCCAGGAACGCCACCCCAACGTCCGTTTCGTGATCAACACCGCCGGCAGCGCCACCGAGCAGGCCAACGACCTGCAGGACATGGTCGCCATCGACGGCATCGACGCGCTCGTGATCCTGCCGTTCGAGTCCGACCCGCTGACCGAACCGGTCGCCCAAGTCAAGGAGGCGGGCGTCCTGGTCACCGTGGTCGACCGCGGCCTGATCGACCCGACGATTCAGGACATCTACGTCGCCGGCAACAACCCGGAGATGGGGCGCGTCAGCTGCGAGTACATCGCCGACCGCCTGGGCGGCGAAGGCAACATCGTGATCCTCCGCGGCATCCCCACCGTCATCGACAACCAACGCGTCGAGGGCTGCATGGAGGTCCTGGACGGCACGAACATCGAAGTGCTGGGGTCGGAGTACGCCAACTGGAACCGGGACGACGGCTTCGAAGTGATGCAGGACTTCCTGGCCCGCTTCGACGACATCGACGCGGTCTGGGCGCAGGACGACGACATCGCCGTCGGCGTGATCGCCGCGCTGGAGCAGGTGAACCGTCAGGACGAGATGTTCATCGTCGGCGGCGCCGGCATGAAGGAGATGATCGCGCGCGTCATGGAAGGCGACGACCTCGTTCCGGTCGACGTGCTCTACCCGCCCGCCATGATCGCCACCGCCATGGAGGTCACCGCGCTGTACTACGTCAGCGACGTGCCGATCCTGGGCGAGTACATCCTGGGCGCCACGCTGGTCACCGAAGAGAACGCCGAGCAGTACTACTTCCCCGACGCCGCCTTCTGAACCCGGCACCACGCGACCGACGGGGGGCGGCCGGCTTCGGCCGCCCCCCGTGCCGACCCGACCGAACGAAAGGACCCGTATGCCGCGCCCCGTGACGCTCTTCACCGGCCAGTGGGCGGACCTGCCCCTGACCGACCTCGCCCCCCTCGCCAAGGAGATGGGCTACGACGGCCTCGAGCTCGCCTGCTGGGGCGACCACATCGACGTCGTCCAGGCCGCCGATGACCCCAGCTACGCCTCCGGCCGGCTCGAACTGCTCGCCAAGCACGACCTGAGCCTGCACGCCATCGGCAACCACCTGGCCGGCCAGGCGGTGTGCGACCGCATCGACGAACGCCACCAGGCGGTGCTCCCCCCGCGCGTGTGGGGCGACGGCGATCCCGAAGGGGTGCGCCAGCGCGCCGCCGACGAAATGAAGGCCACCGCACGTGCTGCGCGCGCCCTGGGCGTCGACGTCGTCAGCGGCTTCACCGGCAGCTCGATCTGGCACGCCCTCTACGCCTTCCCCCCCACCGATCAGGCGTTCTGGGCCAAAGGGTTCGACGACTTCGCCGAACGCTGGGGACCGATCCTCGACGCCTTCGACGCGGTGAACGTGAACTTCGGGCTCGAGGTGCACCCCACCGAGATCGCCTTCGACGTCGCCAGCGCCCAGCGCGCCCTGGAAGCGGTCGGCCACCACCCCCGCTTCGGTTTCAACTACGATCCCAGCCACCTCGGCTACCAGGGCGTCGACTACGTGAAGTTCCTGCGCGCCTTCCCCGACCGGATCTTCCACGTCCACATGAAGGACGCCTGGTGGGGACGCGGCGACGGCACCGTCGGCGTGTTCGGCGGCCACACCGACTTCGGCGACCCGCGACGGTTCTGGGACTTCCGCAGCGTCGGACGCGGCGACGTCGACTTCGACGAGATCATCGTCGCCCTGAACGACATCGGCTACGACGGTCCGCTCTCGATCGAGTGGGAGGACGGCCGCATGGACCGCATCCACGGCGCCACCGAATCGGCCGCCTACGTGAAGAACATCGACTTCGCCCCGGCCGCAGGCGCGTTCGACGCTGCCTTCGCGCGCGACGATCGATGATCCGCGAACCGGCCGAGAAGATCCGTCTGGGCATGGTCGGCGGCGGCAAGGACGCCTTCATCGGCGGCGTGCACCGCATCGCCGCCCGCCTGGACGGCACGTACGAGCTTGTCGCCGGCGCGCTCTCTTCCACGCCGGAGAAGGCGCGCGCCTCCGGCGAAGCGCTGGGCCTGCCGCGCGTGTACGGCGACTGGGAGGAGATGCTGGCCGCCGAGCGCGAGCTGCCGGCCGAGGAACGCATCGAAGCGGTCGCGGTCGCCACGCCCAACCACGTCCACCACCCGGTCGCGAAGGCGTTCGCCGAAGCCGGCATCCACGTGATCTGCGACAAGCCGCTGGCGCTGAGCGCCCACCAGGCGGACGACCTGGTCGACGCGACGGACCGGGCCGGCATCGTGTTCGGCGTGACCTACAATTACACCGGCTACCCGATGGTGCGCCAAGCGCGCGCCATGGTGCGCGACGGACGCGTGGGCGAGATTCGCAAGGTGGTGGTCGCCTACAACCAGGGATGGCTGGCCAGCGCGCTCGAGAACGACGGCGTCAAGCAGGCGGAGTGGCGCACCGATCCCGCCCGCAGCGGCGCGGCGGGCGCCATCGGCGACATCGGCAGTCACGCCGAGAACCTTGTGGCGACCGTGACCGGCCTGGAACTGGAAGCGGTCTGTGCCGACCTGACCACCTTCGTGCCCGGCCGGCGCCTGGACGACGACGGCAACCTGTTGCTGCGCTTCCGCGGTGGCGCGCGCGGCGTGATGATCGCCAGCCAGATTCAGATCGGCAGTGAAAACGACCTGCGCCTGCGCGTGTACGGCAGCGAGGGATCGCTGAGCTGGCGGCAGGAGGACCCCAACGAGCTCTGGTACGCCCGCGAGGACGCGCCGCCCCAGCGCTACACCCGCAACGGCCCCGGCCTGCACGACGACGCCCAGGCCGCCGCCCGCATCCCACCCGGCCATCCGGAAGGCTACCTGGAGGCGTTCGCCAACCTGTACGCCGAGATCGCCAGCGCCATCCGCGGCGGCACGGGCGACTTTCCGACCGTGCGCGACGGTGCGCGCGGGGTGCGCTTCATCGAGACCACCGTCGCCAGCGCCGCCAGCGACGCCAAGTGGACGCCGTTCCCGTCGGCCCCCATCTCGTGAGTCCCGATCCGTTCCTCCCCACCCCCGAGGACCGCTTCACCTTCGGGCTCTGGACCGTCGGCAACGTCGGGCGCGACCCGTTCGGCGAGCCCACCCGGCCACCCCTCGACCCGGTCGACACGGTGCACGCCCTGGCCGACCTGGGCGCCTGGGGCGTGAACTTCCACGACGACGATCTGGTCCCGCGCGGCAGCGACGCGGCCGAGCGCGACCGCATCGTGGCGCGCTTCCGCGCCGCCTTGGACGCGACCGGCATGGTGGTCCCGATGGCCACCACGAACCTGTTCGGCGACCCGGCGTTCAAGGACGGCGCCTTCACCAGCGCCGACGCGCGCGTGCGGGCGTACGCGCTGCAGAAGACGATGCGCGCCATGGACCTGGGCGCCGAGCTGGGCGCCCGCACCTACGTGTTCTGGGGCGGCCGCGAGGGCTCGGAGGTGGACGGGGCCGGCAAGCTGACCGACGCGCTGGCCTGGTTCCGTGACGCGCTGAACTACCTGGCGGCGTACGCCGAGGACCAGGGGTACGACCTTCGCTTCGCGCTGGAACCGAAGCCGAACGAACCGCGCGGCGACCTGTTCCTGCCCACCGTCGGCAGCCTGCTGGGCTTCATCGCTACGCTGGACCGTCCCGAACGGTTCGGCGTCAATCCGGAGTTCGCGCACGAGACGATGGCCGGACTCTCGTTCCCCCACGCTCTTGCGCAGGTGATCGACGCCGGCAAGCTGTTCCACGTGGACCTCAACGACCAGAAGATGGCCCGCTTCGATCAGGACTTGCGCTTCGGGGCGGAGAACGCCAAGGCCGCCCTGTTCACGGTCGCCCTGCTGGAGAAGCACTACGACGGGCCCAAGCACTTCGACGCGCACGCGCTCCGCACCGAGGATCCCGCCGGCGTGTGGACGTTCGCGGCCGGCTGCATGCGCACCTACAAGATCCTGGCCGCCAAGGTCCGACGCATGGAGGAGGACGCCGACCTGCAGCAGGCGCTGAGCGCCTACCGCGTGCCCGACGCCGAGTTGGAGGGACTGATGCGGTACAGCTCCGCGAACGCCTCCGCCCTCAAGGAGCGCGAGCTGCCGTTGGACGCGCTGCGCTCGCGCGGTCCGGGCCTGGAACGGATCGACCAGCTGGTCACCGAGATCCTGTTGGGAGCGCGGTGACGGGCTCCGGCGTCCGGACCGCGTCCCGCGCGGCGTCGGTTTCCGATGCGCAGGGCGGGTCGGTCACGATCGGTCTGGACGTCGGCACCAGCGGCCTGACGGCGGTCGCCCTGCGACCGGACGGCACCGTCGCCGCCGAAGCGTCCAGCCACTACCCGCTGCTCACGCCCAGGCCGGGCTGGACCGAACAGGACCCGACCGCCTGGTGGCACGCCGCGACCGAAGCGCTGCGCGCCATCGCCGCGCGCCTGGGCAAGGCTCGGATCGAAGCGGTCGGCGTGTCCGGCCAGATGCACGGCATGGTGCCGCTGGACATGGACGGTGCACCCGTCCGTCCGGCACTGTTGTGGAACGATCAACGGACCGGCGCGCAGGTGCGCGACCTGGAGGCGGCCGTCCCGCGCGACGAGCTGGTGCGACGCACCGGCAATCCGGCCGTGACCGGCTTCCAACTGCCGAAGGTGCTCTGGCTCCGGGACGAGGAACCGGACGCCTACGCCCGCGTGCGGACCGTTCTCTTCCCGAAGGACTGGATCGCCTACCGCCTGACCAATGTGGCCTCCGCCGAACCGACCGACGCCAGCGGCTCGGGAGGCTGGTCGCCCGCGACGGGCGACTGGGACGCCGAGCTCTTGGACCGGGTCGGGATCGCTCCGGAGCTGTTCCCGAACGTGGTTCGCTCCGACGCGGTGATCGGCGCGGTCACGCCCGAAGCGGCACAGGCGACCGGCCTGGCGGCCGGCACGCCGGTCGTGGCGGGGGCGGGCGACAACGCGGCCGCCGCCACCGCCCTGGGACTCGGTCGCGACGCGCCCGACCTCGGGTCGGTCAGCCTGGGCACCTCCGGCGTGCTGTTCGCCCCCCTGCGCGAACCGACGCCCGACCCGCTCGGTCGGATCCACCTGTTCGCCCACGCCGA
>JBBDSD010000386.1:0-3166 GCA_040905065.1 Trueperaceae bacterium
GATCCGGTCGGCCGGCGCCAGCCGACCGGAGGGCGGCGCGAACGCGGGGTTGGCGTCGGCGATGCGTCGCTGCAGCTCGGCGCGGGCGCTGCGTCGCCCGCAGTCCAGGCAGAGCACGGTAGCGAGGCTCCCGTGCAGTTCCAGCACGCGGCCGCTCCCGCCCCGCTGGTGCAGACCGTCGACGTTCTGGGTCAGCACCGCCGACAGTCGCCCGCAGCGTTCCAGGCGGGCCAACGCCCCGTGCACCGGGTTCGGACGCGCCTCGCGGGTGCGTGGCCACCCCATGGCGCTTCGTGCCCAGTAGCGCTGACGCGCGGACGCGTCGCGCATGAACGTCTGGTAGCGCATCGGCGAGCGGGGTCGCGCGTGCGGACCGCGGTAGTCGGGAATGCCGGAGTCGGTGCTGACGCCTGCACCGGTCAACGCCAGGGTGCGGCGATCGCGCAGGAACTCGGCGAGCTCCGCGGCCGACGCGGCGCTCCCCGACGCGACCTCGCCCGACGCGCGCGGCCTCACTCCGGGGGGTGCAGGTCGAAGCGGACCAGGCCGGTGTTGCCGCCGGTCGACGCGACCACCTCGAACCGGACCGAACTCGCCGTCACCGGAGCGTCGAACCGGAACGCGTAGGCGCGCTCGGCGTCGGGCAGATCGAACGGACCCAGCACCGTGCCGTCGTCCGTCACCAGTCGGAAGCGCGTAATGCGTCCGCTGTCGGTCATGGTGCGGGTGTGGACGGTGGTGCCGGCCAGCGGCGACGACTCGGGGAGGCCGACCGTGAGGAAGGCGTCGTCGCCGTCGCCTGCCGACGACCAGGCGCCGGACGCGCCGTTCAGCGCCGCCTCCGCCGAGAAGCCGGCCCCGAACTCGCTGCTGACCTCCCGCACCGACAGGTCGGCCCGGGCCGGCCCCATGCCGTCGGGACGGCTCGCCTCGTCGTCGCTCGTCTCGTCGCCGGTCGCCTCGTCGGCGGGCGGCGTCCGGAAGCGGAACGTGGCCGAGGCGTAGAAGCGGCCGCTCGCGGCGCTGCCCTGGAAACGCAGCAGGTAGGTCGTGTCGGGCGTCAGATCGTCCAGGGTCACTTCGTGGTCGCGGCTGGCGATGGCGCCCATCATCGGATCCTGCGCCAGGCGCCCGAAGGAGGCGTCGGTCCCGAACGCCACCACGCACGCCAGCGGAACGGTGGTGTCGAGGCGCAGGACGGCGCGGGTCGGCTCCAGCACGATCAACGCGGGCGGCGCCTCCAGGATCGGCCCCAGGTCGTGCACGGCGGGGGGCGGCGCCTGCGTGCGTTCCAGCTCGCCGGTGCTGGGCTGCGCCACGGCGACGCCCATCAGGAGAAAGAGGGCGGCCAGCAGGCCCCCCACGAAGGTGCACGTGGTGGTGCGGTGGGCGACGGGTGCGGTGACGTTCATGCCCTCAGCCTGCCCGTTCGGACCCTTCCGCGTCCGTCGCCTGACGGACGATCTCGCCGGGCGATTCGCCCAGCGACCCGCTGGGCGTCTCGACCGTAGCCTCGACCGTAGCCTCGACCGTCGTCTCGGCCGGCGTGTCGATCACGACCCGGTCGCGGCCGTCCCGCTTGGCGCGATAGAGCAACCGGTCGGCCTCGCGCAGCAGGTCGCTGGGTCCCTCGCCCGGCGCGGCGGCGCGCACGCCGAAGCTGGCGCTGAGCCGTTCTCCGTGAGGCAGATCGATGGCGGCGATCGCGCAGCGGCAGCGCTCGGCCAGTGCGGCGGCCTCGTCGGCGGTGGCGTGCGGAACCAGGATCAGGAACTCCTCGCCGCCGTAGCGTCCGAACAGGTCGCGCTCCCGGAGCAGGGGCCGCACGGTGCGCGCCACCTGGATCAGGGCCTCGTCCCCCGCCGGGTGACCGTAGCGGTCGTTGATGCGCTTGAAGCGGTCCAGGTCGAACGGGATCACCGCCAGCGCGCGCCCGGCCCGCTCGGCGGCCTCCAGCTCGCTGGCTAGGGCTTCCTCCAGGGCGCGTCGGTTGGGGAGGCCGGTGAGCGGATCGCGGTACGCCTCGGTCCGCAGCCGGTCGCGTTCGCGCTGCACGCCGGCCAGGTCCTCCTTGTCGCGCGCCAGGACCCACAGGAACATGGCGATCACCGCCAGGTAGACGTGCATCTGGAGCAGGCTCGCCAGCGCCGCGTCGCCCGGATCGGGGCCGAAGCGGGCCAGGCCGATGGTGGCGGTCAGCCCCAGCAGACCGATCGACAACACCAGTGCCGTGCCGGACGTGAACACCAGCTGCAGGAACACGGTGGCCAGCACCAGCGCGACCAGGGTTTCCGGCATCAGGGCGGTCAGAGCGAGGTCGGGATCGGGTTCGGCGGCCAACAGCGCCGCCATGCGGCCGGCGAACGCCAGCGCCACCAGCACGACGGTGCCGCGCTCGACGAGCCGCAACGTGCTGGGTCGCTGCCACAACGTCGCGCCGGCGGGGATCAGCCAGGCGGCGAGGATCGGATACGCGATGCGCACGAAGGCGTCGTCCTGCTGCTGCCAGCCGACCCACGCCATCACCGGCAGGCCGATCGCAAGCCCCAGCAGGTAGCTGCGGCGGCGCCGTCGCGAGGGGGCCGACAGGGTCGAGGAGACATCGCTCATGGAGCGGCCGAGCCGCGCACGGCCTGTGCCAGCTCGTGCGACACGGCGCCGTCGTGCCCGTCCACCTGGATCTGCAGCATGCGGCCGTGCGGTTCGCGCCGGAGCACCCGCACGTGGGCGCCGGGTTGGATGCCCAGGTCGGCCAGATGGGTCAGGACAGCGGCGTCCTGGCTCAGCAGGCGCGCCACCCGCAGCGATGCGCCGTCGTCCAGCTCGGCCAGCGGCAGGTCGGGCGTGTCCGGGACGCGTCCGTCGGATCCGGGGATGGGGTCGCCGTGCGGGTCGTGGCTGGGGTCGCCCAGCAGGCGCGCCAGCCGCTCGGCGAAGCGGTCGCTGACGGCGTGCTCGATCGCCTCGGCCTCCTCGTGCACCTCGCCCCAGCCGTAGCCTAGCCGCTCGATCATGAACGTCTCGACCAGGCGGTGGCGCCGCATCAGACGAAGCGCCTCGCGGCGCCCGTCGTCGGTCAGCGTCGCGCCGCGGTAGCGGACGTGCCGGACCAGGCCGGCCTCCGCCAGGCGCGCCACCATGCCGGAGACCGAGGCCGGACTGAACC
>JBBDSD010000387.1:0-3161 GCA_040905065.1 Trueperaceae bacterium
ACTGCAGCGGCAGCACGCCCATGCCGATCAGGTTCGAGCGGTGGATCCGCTCGAAGCTGGCAGCGATCACGGCGCGGGCGCCCAGCAGGTAGGTGCCCTTGGCCGCCCAGTCGCGGCTGCTGCCCATGCCGTAGTCGTGCCCGGCCAGCACGATCGTGGGGGTGCCCGCCGCCTGGTAGTTCTGCGCAGCGTCGTAGATCGAGGTGACCTCGCCGGTCGTGACGTCGGTGGTCCAACCGCCCTCGGTACCGGGCGCCAGATGGTTCTTGAGGCGGATGTTGGCGAAGGTGCCGCGCGTCATGATGCGGTCGTTGCCGCGCCGGGAGCCGTAGCTGTTGAACTCCTTCTGCGGCACGCCGCGTTCCTTCAGGTAGCGGCCGGCGGGGGTATCGGGCGCGATGGCGCCGGCGGGACTGATGTGATCGGTGGTGACCGAGTCGCCGACCTTGACCAGCACGCGCGCGCCGCGGATCGGGGCGATGCCGCCCGCGTCGGGATCCATGTCGACGAAGAACGGGGGCTCCTGGATGTAGGTACTGTCCTCGTCCCAGTCGAACAGCTCGCCGCCCTTGACGGGAATGGCGTTCCAGGTCTCGTTGCTCTCCTCGATCCCGTCGTACATGCGGCGGAACGTCTCGGGGTTCATGGCCGCCTCGAGGCGTTCGGTGATCTCCGCCTGGCTGGGCCAGAGGTCCTTCAGGTAGACCGGCTCGCCGTCCGGATCGGTGGCGACCGGGTCGCGGCTCAGATCCAGGTCCACAGTGCCGGCCAGCGCGTAGGCGACCACCAGCGGAGGGCTGGCCAGGTAGTTGGCCTTGACGTGCGGGTTGATGCGCCCTTCGAAGTTGCGGTTTCCGGAGAGGACGCTGGCGGCCACCAGGTCGCCCTCCTGGATGGCGGCGGCGACCTCGTCGGGCAGCGGTCCGCTGTTGCCGATGCAGGTGGTGCAGCCGTACCCGACCAGGTAGAACCCAACCTTCTCGAGGTCCGGCATCAGGCCGGTCTCCGTCAGGTACTCGGTGACCACCTTCGAGCCGGGCGCCAGGCTGGTCTTGACCCACGGCTTGGCGGTCAGACCGCGTTCGGCCGCCTTGCGGGCGACCAGGCCGGCCGCCAGCATCACCGAGGGGTTGCTGGTGTTCGTGCAGGAGGTGATGGCGGCGATCACCACGTCGCCGTGACGCAGGTCGTGCTGGTGGCCCTTGTACGTCACGGACACGGTGTCGTCCAGGCGCTCCTCCGGCAGCTCGAAGCCGCGGGCGGCGGCGGGCTTGACCAGGTCCTCGCGGAAGGTGTCGCGCATCTCGCTCAGCAGGACGCGGTCCTGCGGGCGCTTGGGGCCGGCCAGGCTAGGCTCGACGGTGGACAGGTCCAGCTCCATGGCGTCCCCGAACGCGGGGTCGGGCGTCGCGTCGGTCCGGAACATGCCGTTCGCCTTGGCGTAGCGTTCGACCGCTTCGACCTCGTCCGGCAGGCGGCCGGTCTGGCGCAGGTAGCGCAGGGTCTCGTCGTCGACCGGGAAGTAGCCCATGGTGGCGCCGTACTCGGGCGCCATGTTCGCCAGGGTGGCCCGGTCGGGCACCGTCATGGCGGAGAGCCCGTCGCCGTAGAACTCGACGAACTTGCCGACCACCCCCTTCTCGCGCAGCATCTGGGTGACGACCAGCACCAGGTCGGTAGCGGTGGCGCCCTCCGGCAGGCGACCGGTGAGCTTGAAGCCGACCACCTCGGGGGTGAGCATGTAGACCGGTTGGCCCAGCATGACGGCCTCGGCCTCGATCCCGCCGACGCCCCAGCCGACCACGCCCAGGCCGTTGATCATGGTGGTGTGGCTGTCGGTACCGACCAGGCTGTCGGGGTAGACGACCTCCAGGTCGCCGTGCGGTCGGCTCTGCACGCCCTTGGCGAGGTACTCGAGGTTGACCTGGTGCACGATGCCGGAGGCGGGCGGCACCACCGTGAAGTTCTCGAACGCCGCCTGACCCCAGCGCAGGAACTCGTAGCGTTCCCGGTTGCGCTCGAACTCGATCTCGGCGTTGCGGCCCAGCGCCAGCGGGCTGTCGTACTCGTCGACCTGGACGCTGTGGTCGATGACCAGGTCGACCGGCACCTGCGGGTTGATCCGCTTCGGGTCGCCGCCCATGCGGTGCATGGCGCTGCGCAGGGCCGCCAGGTCGACCACGGCCGGGACGCCGGTGAAGTCCTGCAGCACCACGCGGGCGGGCAGGAACGGCACCTCGTCCTGCGCCGGCTTCGCCGGGTCGTAGGCGGCCAGCTTGCGCACGTCGTCGGCGGTGATCTGGAAGCCGTCCTCGTTGCGGAGCAGCGACTCGAGCAGCACCCTGATCGAGAACGGCATGCGGTCGACGTTGCCGAGGCCCTGCTCTTGGAGCGCGGCGAGTCGGTAGTAGTAGGCGGGACCGGAACCGGTGTCGAACCGTTCGCGGGCCCCGAAGCTGTTCGTGGACGTCATGATGCCTCCCAGGGGGCGCCCCGGGGCCGCAGCGGCCGCGGGGGTGGGACGTCGGCGAGGCGCAAAGCGGAGTCGCGCGCGTCTCGACCCAGGTCCGAACGCCGGCGGGCGTCCGAACCGTCGTGTCCCGAGTGTCGTACGCTTCTACGTGAAATGGAACGTTCCGAATCACATTCCCAGGCCGTGAACAAAGGCGGGCCGGACGCGGACGCGACCAGCGACCGCACGCCGCACCGCACCGAGGTCGTGCACGACGAAGCCCGCGCCTCCCTCCTGCTGAACGCCCGCACCCGCCGCCAGCTCGCCCCTTTCCTCGGACAGGCGCGCAGCGTCGGCGAGGCCGCCCGCCTCACGCACGAGAAGCCGAACACCGTCCTGGCCCGCGTGCGACGGTTCGTCGCCGCCGGCCTGCTGGAGGAGGTCGGGCGTCGGCCGCGGGGCGGCCGATCGCTGCGCCTGTACCGCGCCGTGGCAGAGGTGTTCTTCGTACCGTTCGAAGCCAGCCCCGCCGACAGCCTCGAAGAGGCTCTGGCCGAACGAGAGGCGTGGGTCCAGCGGTTGCTCCGGCGCAGCGTGGTCCGCGCGCGGCGCGAAGCGCTGGGCAGCTGGGGCACGCGCATCTACCGCGACGACCGCGGGAGGGTGCAGGTTCAGATGGCGGTCCGTCCCGACGCGAACGCCACCACCC
>JBBDSD010000388.1:0-3147 GCA_040905065.1 Trueperaceae bacterium
CGGGGCCGGACGCTGGCGCACGCCACCGCCTACGTGGTCGAGCGCGACGGCGAGCGCACCGCCTACGGCTTCGTCACCAAGCTCTCCGCGCTCGGCTACCGGGTGCGCCGCCGCCTGGTGCGGGTGCACCGCGCCGATGATCAGGGCCGCACCGTGCTAGAAGGCGACTGGGACATGGGCATCGCCGCCGACCTGGTGCGCGCCCTGGACCAGGTGGAGGTGCTGTGCCTCGCCAGCGGCGACGGCGACTTCGTGCCGATGGTCCAACTCGCGCAGGAGCGCGGGGTGCGGGTCGAGGTGCTCGCCTTCCGTAGCACCACCAGCCAGGACCTGATCGACGCGGTCGATCGCTTCGACGACCTGGCCGAGGTCGAGGGGACGTTCGTCGGGGGCTGAGCCGGCCTTGGGGCGAGCCGGACGGGGAGCGGCACGACGCGGTTCGGGTCGCGGCTCTGAGCCAAGACGTTCCGCCGCGATCGCTGGGTGAAAGGCATGCTCGTGCGCATGGTGGTCGCACAGGCACGCTCGCGCCGACGCATGCGTGTGTATGATGATGTGTACGAGGAGGTGCATCGTGCGCACGAACATCGATCTGGACGACGCGCTCGTAGCAGAAGCGTTCCGTCACGCGAACGTGACGACCAAGAAGGACCTGGTGCACCTCGCATTGCGGGAGTTCGTGGCGCGCAGGTCCCGCAAGGACATGCGCGACCTGCGAGGCCGCGTCCGTTTCGCCGAGGGCTACGACCACAAGGCGCTTCGGGACGACCCAGTTCCTTGATCCTGGTCGATACCTCCGTCTGGATCGCCTACCTGAACGGACTCGACACGCCGGCGGCCGAGGCGCTGCACGAGCTGCTCGCCGCGGATGCGACGGTCGCCCTACCGACGCCCGTAGTCGGCGAACTGCTGCAAGGGACACGCAGCGAAGCGGAAGCCGATCGACTCGCGTCGTACCTCGCAACGCAGGTCGTCGTCGGGCCCGCCCACGACGTGGGCGCGTGGGCCCTCGCCGCGCGCCTCTATCGCGCCTGCCGACGCTCCGGACGCACCGTCCGCAGCACCCTCGACGGGTACGTCGCCGCGATCGCCATTCAGCGCGGAGCGCCGCTGCTGCACGACGACCGCGACTTCGACGCGATTGCCGCCGTCGACGCACGCCTGCGCATTTGGCCGACCCCGACCTGACGGTTCAGCCTTCGCTCTGGACGCGTTCCGTCAACAGCCGCCGCACCGCCTGCGGGTCGGCCGCCCCGCCGCTCGCCTTCATCACGCGACCCAGCAGGGCGTTGATCGCCTTCGGTTCCTCGCGAGCGCTGGCCACGATCGCGGGGTTCTCGTCCATCACGGTTCGGATCAGGTCGAGCAGCGCATCCTCGTCGCTCACGCGCGCCAGGTTCCGCTCCTCGACCAGTTGCGCCGGCTCGGCCCCGGCGACCACCTCGGGCAGCAGCTCCTTGGCGGCGGCGTGCGAGATGGTGCGCTCGTGCACCAGCGACAACAGCGCCGCGAGGCGGGCGGGATCGGCCGTGGTCGGCTCTGCAGCAGGGTCCTCCTGCCGGGCGAGGCCCGCGAGTTCCACGGTCAGCCAGGTGGCCACCGTCTGGGCCGGCCCGTCGAACCGCTCGCGCACCGCGTCGAACAGGGCGGCGGTCGCCACGTCGTACGCGATCGCTTCCGCTTCCGCCTGGCGCACGCCGGCCTCGCGGTAGCGCACGCGCTTGGCGGCGGGGGTTTCCGGCATCGCCGCCACGATGCGGCCTACGCGGTCGCGCGACAGCGCGATCTCGGGCAGGTCGGGATCCGGCAGGTAGCGGTAGTCGGCGGCGCCCTCCTTGCTGCGCTGGGCGACCGTCTTCTGGCCGCCCTCGTTCCAGCCGCGGGTCTCCAGCCGGATCTCGAACCCGTCGTCCAGGATCCGCTCCTGGCGCCGGATCTCGAAGTGGAGGGCGGCCTCGACGCTCTTGAAGCTGTTCAGGTTCTTGACCTCGACCTTGGTGCCGAAGCTGCCGTCGTCGTTGCGGAGCGAGACGTTCACGTCGGCCCGCATCTTGCCCTGCTCCGGGCTGGCGTCGCTGACGTCCAGGGCGCGTGCCAGGGCGCGCACCTCCATCAGGAAGGCGCGAGCCTCCTCCGGGCTGGTGATCTCCGGTTCGGTGACCATCTCGATCAGCGGCGCGCCGGCCCGGTTCAGGTCGACCAGGCTGTGCCCGGCGTAGGCGGGGTGCACCAGGCGACCGGCGTCCTCCTCCAAATGGCACCGGGTGACGCCGATCGTGCGCCCACCGGGCACCTGCAACCGGCCGTGCTCGCCCAGTGGCCGGTCGTACTGGCTGATCTGGTAGTTCTTGGGCGCGTCCGGATAGAAGTAGTGTTTGCGGTGGAACTGCGTGCGGTCCGGCACCTCGCAGCCGAGCGCCAGCACGAAGCGGAGGCCGCGTTCGATCGCTTCGGCGTTGGCGACCGGCAGGCTGCCGGGCAGGCCCAGGCAGACGGGGCAGACGTGCGTGTTGGGCGCCGCGCCGAAGCCGTCCGCGTCGCAGGCGCAGAACATCTTGCTGCGGGTGGCGACGGCGAGGTGGATCTCGAGCCCGATGACCGGATCGCGCATGGCGCCGAGTGTACCCGTGCCGCTCGCTCGGGCGGGGCGTTCGGCGTCCCGCGAGGCGGGGCGTGCGGTCGCGTCCGCGCTATGCTCGGGGCATGATCCGCATGGTGCTCGACGACATCGCCGTCTCGGGCGAAGGCAACCAGTTCCTGATGCTGCTGCGCAGCGAAGAGGACGATCGCGTCCTGCCGATCGTGATCGATGCGCTGCAGGCGTTGTCGATCGCGGCCGGCCGCGGGGACGAGAAGCCGGAACGGCCGATGACGCACGACCTGATCGCCTCGCTGCTGCAGGTCTTGAACGCCCAGGTCGAACGGGTCGAGATCACGGACCTGGTGGGCGGGACGTACTACGCCATGCTGTGCGTCGAGAGGGGCGGAGTCCGCTTCGACGTGGACGCGCGCCCCAGCGACGCGCTGGCGGTGGCGGTCCGTGCCGGCGCCCCGATCTTCGTGGAGGAGTCGGTGCTGGAGGCCTCGGGGCTGGAGGAAGACGACGGGAGCAGTGGCACCCGCGGGAGCGGTGGCGGGTTCGAAGCC
>JBBDSD010000389.1:0-2062 GCA_040905065.1 Trueperaceae bacterium
AAGCGGGCCAGCAGCTCGTTGGCACGCTGGAACACGGCCGGCCGGGTCGCCTCGGTCGCCTCGCGCCGCGTGCGCTGGGCCAGCACGGCGCCGACCGCCGCGGCGCGTGCGGCTTCGCGGGCGTCGTGCAGACGGGCGCGCGCCGCATCGCGCTCCGCCAGCGCGTCGGACAGGTCGTGGCCGCGCTTGGCGCTGTCGATCCGCGCATCGATCCGGGCGATCTCCTCCGCCAACGACTCGTCGCGGGCGGCTAGAGCCTCCTGCTCGGCGATGAGGCCGTCCAGCTCCTCCAGCGACGCCTCCAGCAGCTCCGGCCGGTCGGACAGGGTCGCGCGCCGATCGTTGCGGACGGAGCGACGGTCGTGCAGGTGGGCGGTGAGCTCCTGGTAGCGCGGCAGCTGCTGCAGCCAGGCGTCGACCCGGTCCTCGCGGTCGTCGCTCAGTTCCAGGCGGTCCAGGACCTTGCGGCGCTCCGTGCGGACGGCCTCCAGCTCCGGGTCGATCGACTCCTCGATCCGGCGGCGGGCGGCGTCGTGCTTCCGTACCGCCTCCGCGTGCCGTTCGCGGCGATCCTCCAGCTCGCGGAGCGCTTCGGTCGCCGTGCTCCCGTCGTCGCTGCGCGCGAAACCGAAGGTGGCGAGGTCGTCGTGCACCGCAGCGAGCAGACGGTCTCGCTCCTCGTCCAAGGCGTTCGCGCTCGCCTCGGCTGCGGCGGCTGCGTCGCGGGCCCGCTGCCAGTCGCGCACGGCATCGACGAACAGCGGCAGCCAGGCGTCCCCGACCTCGATCTGCACGCCCAGGCGATCCTCGATCGCGGCGTGTTCCTGCGCGAGCGCGTCCTCGGCCGCGTGCACCTCCCCCTCCTCGCGCTCCATCTCGGCGGCCTCGCGTTCGCGCGCCTCCCACGCCTCCCGCTCCTGGGCGAGACGGAGCAGCCGACTTACCTGCTCCGCTACCGAGTCCGGCTGCCACGCTTCCGGCTCCGGCAGGCCGGTCGACCGGTAGTCGCTTTGGCGCACGGCGGCGCCGCTGGGCGCCTCGTGGGGCGTGGACGGCCGGCCGGACCGCACGACGGCGACGGCGAGAACCAGCGCCAGCAGGGCGCCCGCCAGCCAGGCCGGGTGGTGCAACGTCGCCAGCGCGACCCCGAAGAGGACCGCCAGCACGGCCGCGAGCCCGCCGGCCAGGCCGGCCCTGCCGCCGCTCGCGACCGGGTCCGTCTCGCGGTTCGGGGCCTGCAGCCAGCGCGACAGCGCTGCGACGCCGTCCTGGATCGTTTCGCGGTCGAACGAACGCACGGCCTCGTCGGGAGGGACGGGGTCCCCCAGGCGGCGACGGCGCGCGTCCAGCTCGGCGCGGCGTGCGCGCAGCCGCTCGGCACGGTGCGCGAAGTCGCTGAGGGATTCGTCGTGCACGGTGTCCAGCGCCCGAAGGCGGTCCTCGTCCAGGTTCGGTGCCAGGCGCGCGCGGGCGCGCTCCTCCCGTTCCCGCGCCTTGCGAAGCTCGTCGTGCGCGCGGCGCCGGTCGGCCTCGACCGTCCCCAGCCGCTCGACCTCGGCACGGAGGCGCCGCACGACCTCCTCGTCGACGCCGCCGTCCGGCAGGCCGGTCGCGGCGAGGTCCGCTTCGGCCTCGTGCAGGCGTGCACGCTCCAGGTCGCGCTTCGCGTGCGCGTCGCGAGCCCGCTTCGCCAGCGCGTCCAGCCGCTCGCGCTCGTCGCCGTGCAGGCGGGCCACGCCGGGATCCAGCGCGCCGAGCTGGCCCTCCGCCTCGCGGACGTCCGCCTCCGCCGCGACTGCCTCGCGGGCCCGAGCGAGCAGCGCGACCTCCTCGCGCGCGGCGCGCGCGGCTTCCCGGTCGCTCCGCAAGGTGGTCCGTCGGTCGGCGTCGTCCTGCACCGCGCGCTGAGCGTTGCGGAGCTCCGTGACGCGGTCGTCGAGCGCCTTCCACTCGTTCGCGAGCTTGCGGGGCGAGCTGGGGCGGCGCGCGAAGCCCAACGCCTCGGCGGCGCCGCCCCCCTCGTACCCGCCCAGGCTGGCCTGCGCCCCCGCCCCCCCGAAGG
>JBBDSD010000389.1:2072-3142 GCA_040905065.1 Trueperaceae bacterium
CGACCAGCAGGTCGTCCAGCGCCAGCCGGTAGCGACGACGGTGCTCGACCGGACCCACGTCCAGCGTGGCGGGCGCGCCGTCGCGGGTCACGGCGACGTGGCCGGCGTCGATGTCGACCTGCCAGACGCCGTCGTCGTCCCGCAGCGACGCTTCGAGCGCCGGGCGCTCCAGCTCGCGCGTCTTGCCCGGCCAGAGCGTCGCCTGCATCGCCAAGGCGGTGGTGCTCTTGCCGGACCCGTTGGGTCCGTGCAGCACCGTCACGCCGGGCGACAGGTCCTCCAGCGCGAAGCCGTCGCCCCGCCGCACGCGCTCGCCGGCACGGTGCACCGCCAGCCGTTCGAAGCGCAGGCTGCGGGGGCTCATGACGCGTCCGTCGTCAATCGGCGCAGCATCGCCCGCGCCTGCCGGCGCAGCAGGTCGCGGGCCGCGTCGCCGTCCATCGCCCCCGCGTGCGAGGCGCCGGAGTCTAGACCGCCGGCGTCCGGATCGTCGCCCAGCGAGCCGTAGCTCCGGTCGGCGTCCACGTCGCGGATCGCGGCGCGCGCTTCACGCAGCCACGCGTCGGTCGCCTCCGACGGCGACTCGGCGTCCAGGTCCAGCAGCAGGCGTGCCAGCACGCCCGGCGCGCCGCGCGTCGCAGCGTGCTCCGTCAGGTCGATCGCCGGAAGCGTGTCGTCGGTCACCGCCTCGACCTCGACCGTCGCGTCGCCCACCCGGTCGCGAAGATCGTCCGCCAGACCCTCCGTCGCCGCCGCGATCTGCTCGGCAGAGGGAGCGGTGCCGACCAGGCGCAGGCGCAGGCTCACCCAGCGCAGGTCGCCCGTCGCCTCGTCCACGCACCGTTCGGCCGCGTCGCGGATCGCGGACCGCACGCGGCTCGCGATCCGGTCGGCGTCCTCGGACCCGCTCAGGTCGACGTTCAGCCGGTCGTACCGGACGGTCGAGGTCGGAACCTGCCGCGGCGTTCCGATCCGGCCGCCCTGCACCTCGACGATCCAAGGTCCGTGGGGCCCCCGCTAGCCCGGGGGCACCGCCAGGGGGGGGCCGGGGGTAAGCGCCCCCCCCCCCC
>JBBDSD010000390.1:0-3131 GCA_040905065.1 Trueperaceae bacterium
GTCCACCTTGCACTCGAACGTCGCACCGGCCGCCGGGTTGGCCGAGAACCCGAATGTTGGCGTCGAGTCGTTGGTCGTGCTGCCTTCGGCGGGCCCACTCGTGATGCTCGTGTCCGGCGGCGTCGTGTCAACCGTGAAGTTGCGGGTCGCGGGCGTCGCGTCGGTGCCGTTGACGTTGATCGCCCGCACCTGGAACGTGCGCGCCCCGTCCGCTAGCGCCGCCGTAGTGTGCGCCGAGGTGCAGGCAGCGAACGCACCGGCGTCCACCTTGCACTCGAACGTCGCACCGGCCGCCGGGTTGGCCGAGAACCCGAATGTTGGCGTCGTGTCGCTGGTCGTGCTGCCTTCGGCCGGACCGCTGTCGATGCTCGTGTCCGGCGGCGTCGTGTCAACCGTGAAGTTGCGGGTCGCAGGCGTCGCATCGGGATTGCCGACCGCGTCCTTGGCCCGCACCTGGAAGGCGTGCGCGCCGTCGCCGAGCGCCGCCGTCGTGTGCGCCGACGTGCAGGCGGCGAAGCTGCCCAGGTCCACCTTGCACTCGAACGTCGCACCGGCCGCCGGGTTGGCCGAGAACCCGAATGTTGGCGTCGAGTCGTTGGTCGTGCTGCCTTCGGCCGGCCCGCTGTCGATGCTCGTGTCCGGCGGACTGGGCGCCCCGCTGCCGCACTGCACCGTGGCGGGGTCGAGCGTGGTACCGGTGATGACAGCTTGGTTCACATCGACGAAGTGCGAGCCAGCCTGAGGGTCGCCCCCGTGCGGCACCAGGGTGATAGGCGTTGTGCCGTCCGCCTCACATTGGAACGCGAACTGGAGCACCGCACCAGTGTGCGTCGATCCCGGGTCAGGAGCCGGGAAAGCAGCGCAGCCGAACACCACCGACGGATCGGTCGGCTGGTTGTTGAAGCGCGCCGGGATGCTGCAGTCGGGCCAACCGCCCCATGCGCCTGCCGCCTCGGTTCCGGGATTGGCCGCCGGTAGGTAGGCGAGATTGGCATCCGTCCAGCTGGGCTTGGCCTGAAAGCCGAAGTAGCCGCCCGACGGCGCCGATGTCACATGGATCTGGATGCTAAACGTGGCCCCGCTCGCGTAGTCGCACTGCGCGCCCGTGCCGTCCTGTACGCCAGCGGTCGCGGCGTCACAGTCGACCTTCATCGCGCCGTCTGCCATCGCCGCAGGTGCGGTGGCGCCTACTGTCGCAAGAGCGACCACGAATACCAAGCTACTGAAAAGGTTGCGAACCCCAATCTTGAACATTCTCTCTCCCTTTGGCGCGAATCCTTCAGGCTCAACTAACCGCCAGGCTACACCAAACCTGACCCGCCGGTCAAGTCGGCATGACTACCGGCGGCTGGCCAGCTTGCTCCGCACCTTCCGCGGGGCCTTGCAGCGCAGCAGCCTCTTGCCCTTCTTCTTGTAGCGCTTGCAGACCCTGAACGACCGGCTGGTGGGGGTCGGATCGACCTGTCCGGCGGCGTCAATCGCCCGTACCCGCAGTCTGTGACGGCCGAGGGCAAGCCGGCGCGTCGTGTGCAGCGAGCGACAGCGCGCGTAGCGCCGCGAGTCGAGCTTGCACTGGAAGCTGGCGGGCGAGGCGGTCGAGGTGAACCTGAACCTCGGCGTGCGGTCGGTGGTCTTGCCGCGCGGGCCGGCGGTGATGGCGGTGTTGGGTGGCGGCGTGGGAGGACCCGATCCTGGACCCGGACCCGACTCACCGCACTGCATCTGCGCGCCGGTCGTCGACGGCACGATCGCGTTGTTGTCCTTGCCGAGGAACTGCGTACCGGATCCGGTGCCCGGCACCAGGGTGAGCGCCGTTGCGCCATCGGCCTCGCAGCGGAAGCTCAGAGCCAGCACATCGCCGGTGAAGGTCGAACCCTCGTCGAGCATGGGGAATGGAGCACAGCCGAACAGCACGGATCCCGTCGTCTGGTCGAACGAGCGCGCCGCGATCGTGCAGCCGTCCCAGAGCGCCTCGTTCGCCGGCTTCGAGGTGGGTAGGTACCGGAGGTTGGCGGCCGTCCACGTGACCCTGGCCTGGAAGCCGTAGTAACCGCCGGAGGGCGGCTGCGTCACGCGCACGCGGGTATCGAAGGTCGCGCCGCTCTTCAGAGCGCATACGTTCTGAATCCCGCTCGCGTCGGCGTCGCAGTCGAGTCTCATCGCGCCGTCCGCGTGTGCGGCGGTCGCGGTCGCGAGAGTCACGCTCATACAGGCGAACAGGGCCACCAGCAGCCGCCGGAACGGCGCGGCGCCGGAGTGACGATCGATCGTCCAGGGCACGATTTCCACCACCCCAGCAGAGTGGCAGCTTGGGCCGGCTCATGTCGCACATGACGTGGCCCGAGCCGCACCCGCGGCTCTGGCCCTGCCGTGTCCGCCGTCAGGTTCTGGTGGCGCTGGCGACCCTGCCGACCCGACGCGCCTTGCTCAGACACTTCTTGCGCTTCTTCGCGCTGAGCTTCTTGCACCTCGCGCGCGCCTTGCAGCGGCGCAGCCGCTTGCCCTTGAGCCGCGCGCAGGCCTTCTTCGATGCGGCCACGGTGAATGAACGGCTGGCCGGGGTCGGATCGACACCGCCGGTGGCGTCACGTGCGCGGACCTGAAAGTCGTGCTTGCCGGGTCCGAGCTTGGCCGTCGTGCGCGGCGAGCCGCAGGTCGCGAACGCCAGAGAGTCCACCTTGCAATCGAATGCGGGTGGCGACGCGGTCGAAGTGAACCTGAATGTCGGCGTGCGATCGGTGGTCTTGCCGCTTGGTCCGGCGACAATCGCCGTGTCGGGCGGCCCTACGCTCGGAAGGACGCCGCTGCCGCACAGCACCTGTGAGCCTGTGAGTGCGGGGTCGACCGGGTTGCTCGTCTGATCGATGAAGTGGCTCCCGCCTGGGTCCGCGGTTCGTGAGGGCAAGTCGATCGGTGACGCTCCGTCGGTCTGGCACTGGAACTTGAACTGGAGCACCGCTCCGGTGTAGGTGGAGGCACCCAGGCTGAAGTCAACACAGCCGAAGAGCAGCGACGGCGCTCCGGGCTGTCCGTTGGAGCGTGCCGGAACGCCACACTCGGGCCAGCCGCCCCACGAGCCTGACTTCTCGGTCGAAGCGCTGGCCGCCGGCAGGTACTGGAGGGTGGCGTCC
>JBBDSD010000391.1:0-3128 GCA_040905065.1 Trueperaceae bacterium
ATCCACACCTCCCAGCCCAAGCCCCAGGCGCCCAGCGTCGGCGACTCCCAGTTGTCCTCCACGAAACGCACGTCGTGCGCCGCAGCGTAGATCCCGAGCCGCGCCACCTACGCCAGGTACAGGTCCTGCACGTCCGCGGGGCTGGGCTTGAGCAGCACCTGGTACTGATAGAAGTACTGGAAGCGGTACGGATTGTCGCCGTAGCGACCGTCGGTCGGACGCCGGCTGGGCGCGACGCCCGCCACCCGCCACGGGGCGGGGCCCAGCGCGCGCAGGAAGGTGGTCGGGTAGAACGTGCCCGCCCCCACCTCGCTGTCGTGCGGCGGCGCGAGAACGCAGCCCTGGTCGGCCCAGAACCGATCGAGGGCGTGGGTGATCTCCTGGAACAGCATGTGCCCTCCCGAGCGTGAGCAGTCCATACGTAGTGGGGCCCCTATCCCGGCCCGTGCACGAGCGCGTACTATAGCACCATGACGTCTCCGGTCCGAACGCGCTCCGTTCGTGCACCGACCCCCGCTTCGCGGGGCTCGGGAGGTGCTCCATGAACCGGTACGACGACCGCGCCCGCCTGGTGTTCCACTTCGCACGCGAAGAGGGGTCCAAGTTGGGGCACGCCATGATCGGCCCCGAGCACCTGCTGCTGGGCCTGATGCGGGAGGGCGGCACCGCCTCGAAGGTGCTGAGCGAGTTCGGCGCCACCCTGGAAGGGTTCCGGGGCCAGGTCGAGGAGATGGTCGGCCGCGGCGACGGCCTGCCCCGGAACGAGACCGCCGCCATCACCCCCCGCGCCCGCCGCGTGATGGAGCTGGCCGGCAGCGAAGCCCGCAGCCTGGGCAGCAACGTGATCGCCACCGAGCACATCCTGCTGGGCATCATCCGCGAGGGCGACGGGGTCGCCTACCGCATCCTGCAGCAGCTGACCCGCGACGTGGACACGGTGCGCTGGCGCATCCTGGCGGCGACCGACCCGAAGCAGCAGGAGAAGCCGGAGCAGGCCGCCACGCCGTTCCTGGACGAGTACGCCCGCGACCTCACCAAGGAGGCGCGCGAGGACCGGTTGGACCCGGTCATCGGCCGCACCGAAGAGATCCGCCGCGTGATCCAGATCCTCTCGCGCCGCACCAAGAACAACCCGGTACTGATCGGCGAGCCCGGCGTCGGCAAGACCGCCATCGTCGAGGGGCTGGCGCAGGCGATCGTCGAGGAACGCGTCCCCCCCGGCCTTCAGCAGGTGCGGGTGCTGTCGATCGACCTGTCCAACATCGTGGCCGGCACCAAGTACCGGGGCGAGTTCGAGGAGCGCTTGCGGCAACTGATCGAGGAACTGAAGGGCGCCAAGGTGGTGGCGTTCATCGACGAGCTGCACACCCTGGTCGGCGCTGGCGGGGCCGAAGGCACCCTGGACGCCGCCAACATCCTCAAGCCGCCGCTGTCGCGCGGCGAGGTGCAGGTGGTCGGGGCGACCACCACCGGCGAGTACCACCGCTACATCGAGAAGGACGCGGCGCTCGAGCGGCGCTTCCAACCGGTGATCGTGCTGGAGCCGTCTCCCGACGAATCGCTCGAGATCTTGCACGGCCTGCGCGAGAAGTACGAGAGCCATCACGGCGTGGTGATCCCGCCGGCGATCTTGGAGCTCTCCGTCCGGTTCGGCGAGCGCAGCCTGCCGGGCCGCAACTTTCCGGACAAGGCGATCGACCTGATCGACGAGGCCGCCTCGCGCACGCGCCTGAACAAGTCGCTTGGGTTCCCCGTGCTCGAGGAGGCGGACGGCACGCCGGTCGTCAGTCGCGAGGACGTCGAAGCGGTCGTGAACTCGTGGGGCGGCGTGTACGTCGACGAGACCGACCCCGGCAAGTTGGCGAACATCGAGGACCACCTGCGCCGGGCGGTGGTGGGCCAGGATCGCGCCATCGACGCGCTGTCGGCCGCGCTGCGCCGGGCGCGCGTGGGCCTGGGCGGTCGGGCGCGCGTGTCGGCGTCGTTCCTGTTCGTCGGCCCGTCCGGGGTCGGCAAGACGTTCCTCGCCAAGCAGCTCGCGGTCGAGCTGTTCGGCAGCGAGCGCGCGCTGATCCGCCTGGACATGAGCGAGTATCAGGAGTCGCACGCCGTCAGCAAGCTGATCGGCGCACCGCCCGGCTACGTCGGGCACGATCAGGGCGGGCGCCTGACGGAAGCGGTGCGGCGCCAGCCGTTCTCGGTGGTGCTGCTGGACGAGGTCGAGAAGGCCCACCCCGACATCTACGCCACCTTCCTGCAGGTCCTCGACGACGGTCGCCTGACCGACGGCCTGGGCCGCACCGTCGATTTCCGGCGCGTGATCCTGATCATGACCAGCAACACCGGCTTCAACCGGGGCCCTGGCGTCGGCTTCCAGGACGACGAGGGCGTGCAGGACGTCCACGAACCGCTCAAGCACATCTTCAGCCCGGAGTTCCTCGATCGCCTGGACGAAGTGATTGCCTTCACCACCTTCGAGACCGAAGGGATCCTCCACATCGCCTCGCGCATGCTGGACGAGATCTGCGACGAACTTGCCTCGCGCGACATCGACGTCGCCTTCTCGGCCGAGGTGGCCAGCTGGCTGGTCCAGAAGACCCCGTCGGGCCGTAGCGCCAGGCCGCTGCGCGCCGTGATGCGCGAGCACGTCGAGGACCCGCTTTCGGTCGAGCTGCTGCGCGGCGGAAACGAAGAGCCGATCCTGGTGACGGTCGAGAACGACAAGTTGGTCATCGCGCGGCCGGTCCCGATCGCCTGAACGCCGCAGGAGCGAGCAGGAGGCGTCGCGCCCCTTCCTTCCGGACGGGGCGCGCTCGGTCGCGACCGCCGTGCGCCTGCGGGCGACGGTCGCCTCGGATACGATGCGGCCATGCCCCGCGGCCCCAAGTCCGGCTACCTCTGCGAATCGTGCGGCGCCCGCACGCCCGCGCCCATGGGGCGCTGTCCCTCCTGCGGCGCGTGGGGCACGCTGGTCGCCAGCACCGTCCCGGAAGCGGGTCCCGCCAGCACGCGCCGCGGCGCGCCCGAGGCCGTGACCACCACCACCCTGGACGCCGCCAGCGAGCACGATCTGGTCCGCATTCCCTCCGGCGACGGCGAGGTGGACCGCGTGCTGGGGGGCGGCTGGG
>JBBDSD010000392.1:0-3061 GCA_040905065.1 Trueperaceae bacterium
TACACCAGGCGCTCCACCCCGGCGGCCGCGGCGGCGGCGGCGGCGTTGCGGGCGGCGACGCGGTCCCGGTCCTCGAACCCGCGTTCGCTGCCGCCCATGGCGTGGATCAGGTGGTACGCCACGCGCACGCCGTCGAAGGCGCCCTCCAGGCTGCCCGCCTCCAGGGCGTCGCCCTCGACCACCTCGACCCGGTCACGCCACGGGCGCGAAGCCAAGCGCTCCCGGTCGCGAACCAGGCAACGGACGCGCAGGCCGGCGTCCAGCAGGTCCGGGACCAGCCGGCCGCCGAGGTAGCCGGTGGCTCCCGTCACCAGCACCGTGGCGGAGGAGGTCAGGATCCCGTCTCCTGCCGTACCCAGTCCAGGTACGGCTCGTGGCCGGAGGCGATGGGCCAGGCGACGATGCACGGCACGTCGTACGGATGCAGCAGGGCGGCCTCCCGCTGCAGCTCCGGCAGCAGCTCGGCACGGGTCTTGCACAGCAGCGCCACCTCGGCGTCGTCGTGCACGTCGCCCTCCCAGCGGTACCACGACCGCACGGCGGGCAGCACGTTCGCGCAGGCGATCAGGCGCAACTCCAGCAGCTTGCGGGCCAGGCGGGCGGCGGTGGCCTCGTCGGGAGCGGTCATGTAGACGGTGCGTAGGTCGGTCATGAGGAAAGCGTACGCCGCGTGAGCGGGTCGGCACCGCGCGGGACGGTACACTGGCGACCAATGAGCATTCTGCCCACCGAGCAGCTCCAGGCGTTCTTCCGGGAGAACCCCGAGAAACCCTGGCATGTACAGGACGTCCAGAAGCACCTCGAGCTCGACGATCGCGCCGACCTGAAGCGCGCGCTGGACGACCTGGTCGACGCCGGCGAGCTGGTCCGGACGCGCCGCCGCACCTACGGCCTGCCGCAGGAGATGAACCTGATTCCCGGGCGGTTGCAGGTCGCGTCCGGCGGGTACGGCTTCGTCATCCGCGAGTCGGGGGAGGGCAAGGACCTGTTCGTGCCCGCCGACCGGCTCGCCGGCGCCTGGGACGGCGACCGCGTGCTGGCACGCCCCAACCCGAACAAGAGCGACGAAGGGAAACCGGCCGGCGAGATCGTCCGTATCGTCGAGCGGAAGAACAAGCATGTGGTCGGCACCCTGGAGTACGCGCAGGGGTACGCGATCCTGCGTCCGGACAGTCCCCGCCTGCGCGAGCGCATTCTGCTCACACCCGATTCCGTCGGGCGTCTGGACGGCGGGCTGCGCATCCTGGCACGCCTGATCTGGCCGGAGGAGAGCGGCGAGAAGGAACCGTTCGGCGAGATCGCCGAAGTCCTGGGCGAACAGGACGACCCCGAAGTCGAGACCCGCGCCGTGATCGTCAAGTACGACCTCAAGGACGCCTACGACGAAGCCACCATGGCCGAAGCGCGCTCGGTGCCGGACGCGGTGCAGGCCGACATGATGGAGGGCCGCACCGACCTGCGCGAGGTGCCGACCTTCACGATCGACGGCGCCGACGCGAAGGACTTCGACGACGCCATCAGCCTGGAGCGGCTCGAGGGCAAGACCAAAGGCGCCAAGAGCCTGCTGCGCGTCGGCATCCACATCGCCGACGTCAGCTACTACGTGGCCGAGGGCACCAGCCTGGACGCCGAAGCGCGCGAGCGCGGCACCACCGCCTACCTGCCCGGTCGCGTCCTGCCGATGCTGCCCGAAGAGCTCAGCAACGGGATCTGCAGCCTGGTCGAGGGCCAGGACCGCCTGGCGCTGTCCGTGTTCGCCGACGTCACGCGCGAGGGCAAGGTGCAAGCGGTCCGCTTCCAGGAGACCGCCATCCGCTCCGACGCGCGCCTCACCTACGAGGACGTGCAAGGCTTCGCGGACGGCGGTCGCCTGCCGCAAGGCAAGCGCAAGCTCGAACGCGACGTGAAGGTGCTGCTCAACCTGGCGCAGTCGCTGCGCGAAGGCCGCATGGGCGCCGGCGCGCTGGACTTCGACTTCACCGAAGCGAAGGTCGACGTCGACGACCAGGGGACCCTGCACCTGCACCCGATCCGCAGCAACGCCGCCCGGCAGTTGGTCGAGGAGATGATGCTGCTCGCGAACCGGCTGGTGGCGGAGGAACTCGAGAAGAAGGACGTCCCGGCGCTGTACCGCGTGCACGAGGACCCCAGCGAACAGAAGATCCAGGCGCTCCAGAAGGCGCTGGCGCGCCTGGGGTACGAACTGGATCTGGAGCACGCCACGCCCAAGGACCTGCAGGGGATCCTGCGGTCCGCGGCCGGCAAGCCGGAGTCGCAGTTGGTCAACACGCTGCTGCTGCGGAGTTTGAAGCAGGCGCGCTACTCGAGCGAGAACCTGGGCCACTTCGGGCTGGCGTTCGAGAACTATCTGCACTTCACCAGTCCGATTCGGCGCTACCCCGACCTGGTGGTGCACCGGGCGGTGCGCGCCATGCTGCAGCACCGGCTCAGCCCGACCCTGAAGGAGCGGATGCGGAGCGACTTCCCGAACCTGGCGCAGCACGCCAGCGACCGGGAACGGCAGGCCGAGCAGGCCGAACGCGACCTGGCCCGCTACTTCCACGCCCGCTGGGCACGCGAGCACATCGGCGAGACGTTCCACGGCACCATCAGCGGCGTGACCAACTTCGGCGTGTTCGTCGCCCTGCCGAACGGCATCGAGGGACTGCTGCACGTGTCGCACCTGGACGACGACTACTACATGTTCCTCGAAGACTCGATGATGCTGATGGGCAAGTCGTCCCGGAAGCGCTACCGCATGGGCGACCGGATCGACGTCCGCATCTTCCAGTCCAACCCCACCGTCCGCCAGATCGACCTGATCCCCGCCGGCGCCGAGGTGCCCGACGTGGTCGCCGACGAGCTCCCCAAGCGCAGCAAGGCGCCCAAGCGCCTGAAGACGCCGCTCGGGGGCGCCAAGGACGCGCCGCCCCTCAAGGAGGAGCCCGTCAGCGCCACGCAGCGCAAACGCGCCGCGGCCGGCTCGAAGGGCGGCAAGTCCGACGCGGACAAGCCGGCCGCCAAGAAGGCGGCAGCGGGCAAGGCGGCCGGCGGCAAGGCC
>JBBDSD010000393.1:0-3057 GCA_040905065.1 Trueperaceae bacterium
CCCCCGCCGGCGTCTCCGTTCCGCTGGCGCACCAGGTCCGCGAAGGCGATCAGCT
Organism: Trueperaceae bacterium; assembly: GCA_040905065.1. Lineage (GTDB taxonomy): Bacteria > Deinococcota > Deinococci > Deinococcales > Trueperaceae > SLSQ01. Next base: position 56 of record JBBDSD010000393.1, read on the forward strand.
CGATCCCGCAGCTACGAACGTGGTCGCGGACGCGGGGATCGGTCAGGGCGCGCAGTTCGACCTCGCGGAAGCGGTAGCCGTCCGAGTCCTCGCTGGCGTACCCGGGGTGGCAGACCAGTTCCGTGCTTCCTTCCGGCAGGTGACGCAAGATGCGGAGCAGGCGCGTCACCGTGGCGCGCTCGCCCAGGAAGCGCAGCTCGAACGCGTCGGGCGAGGTGATCTCCCCCATGCCGCCGGTGGCCGCACGGACGGCGGGAATGCGCCGCACCACGTCGGTGACGGCCTCCGGCAGGTCGCCCCAGGCGCGGAGCTCCTTCTCCGCGCGCTGCAGCATCGACCGACCGCCCCTCCGCATCGGCAGGCCGTGCCGCCGCGCCAGCCGCACCATCGCTTCGCTGCAGAAGCCGCTGATCGACCCCACCAGCTGGTGCGAGTCCAGGTGGTCGGGCAGGCGCCCCGCCAACTCCACGAACCGCTCGAACTGGGCCTCGACCTCCGCGACCACGTCGACGCGGTCCCAGTGCAGCGGCCAGCCCAGGCCGCGCGTGAAGCTGACGAAGGTCCCGTCACTGCGCACCAGGCTGGGCACCCGCGCGGGCGGCAGCACCGGCCGGCCGTGGGTCAGGTTCACGTGCAGGCCCAGACCCATCGCGGGCGCTTCGCGCAGCACGCGGGCGATGCCGGCCTCGGCGGCCGCGGCGTTGACCAGCACGGTCGTGGAGGTGACGATGCCGTGCCGGTGCGCCTCGACGATGCCGCGGTTCACGCCGGCCGACATGCCCAGGTCGTCGGCGTTCACGATCAGGCGCCGGCTCATCGCTCGCGGATCCGGCGGGAGAAGTCGGGGGTCGGTCCGATCGCGTTGGCCACGTCGCGGATCGCGTGATGGGCCCGCAGGCCCCGCTCCGCGGCGTCGGTGTCGATCCAGCCTTTGCGGTAGAGCACCTTGTCCGAGCGACCCGGCATGATGTCGGCCCACACGAACGGCGGAAAGCTGCCGGGACGCACCTGGTTCGCGTGCTTGCGCAGCGTGTTCGTGCAGTTCGCGCGCAGGCTGTCGTACCTGCGCGGCCGCTCGACCAGTGCGTTCGCCGTCGCGAGCGACGTCAGGAACAACGACCGCACCTCGAGCGGCGGGGTCACCAACGGGTAGAGGTACACCTCGTGCCGTTGATGCAGCGTGCGCCGCAGGAACAGATCCTGCTCGTCGCCGAACACGTACGCCAGGTCGTAGGCGCCGAACTGGCCCTTGACCACCGAGTACCTCTGCCCCACGCGCTGGCGGGCCTCGATCGACATCGCCAGGAAGTCGTCCTCGAACTCGAAGCTGATGAAGGTGTGGGCGATCGCGGGGATGCGCGGTACGAACGGCTCGACCACGAACCAGAGCCGCTTCAGGCCGTCCAGATCGTAGGTCCGGGTCTCCCAGCGCACGTCGTACGGCTCGCCCGGGTCGGGGTAGCGCGTCGCGCGCACGTTTTGGACGGTGGCGACGGCGCCGTCGATGGTCGCGCTGGCCTGGCGGGCGTGGTCGGGTTTCCAAGGTCGCACGCTCCAGGCTAGGGCGCGAACCGCTACGGCGATGTCGATGGGCGTACGCGCCGCGTTGGTCGCCGAACCTGTACCGCGCCCCACGTCACGCCGCCGTTCCGCCCGGTTCGCTACCGTACGACGCGGACGCCGGTCCGAGCGGGCCGGACGCCCATCGTCCCCGTACCTCGACCCGAACCGGAGCCGGGCGCAACCACGCGGTAGGCGGTCGCGGCGCCGAAACCGACCGAGCGGAGCGGCCCGTCGTTCAACCGAATACCGAGCCCGCCCGGATCGCGCGCGTTGATCGCGCGGATCCAAGCGGCGTCCGGCGGGGCGCTGGGACCGTACCGGTCGTCCTGGGCGAAGGCGGGACCGAGCGCCTCGAACAGCCCCACGACCGCGACCGCCACGACCACCACGCGCGTCCAGGAACAACTCCAACGGGTGCGGCACGAACGGGGGCGTACGGAGGGCACGGTCCCAAGGCTACGTGGGAACGATGAGCGGCCGGTGGCAGCGGACGGTGGCAGCGGACGGTGGCAGCGGACGGTCCGCGCCCCGAACCACGCCACGATCGGTCCGCACCGGTCAGCGCGCCGCGGGAAGCTCGAACCAGAATCGCGCACCACCGGATGGAGCGCCGTCGACGCCGATCGTTCCTCCCTGCCTTTCGACGAGCGCCTTCGCGATCGTCAGGCCGACGCCCGTGCCGGCCCCGACGGTCCGTGCCCGATCGCCTCGGTACAGGCGTCGGAACACGGCCTCGCGTTCGGACTCCGGCACGCCGGGCCCGGTGTCCCGCACCTCGGTCCGAACCACGTCGCCCCGCACGGACGCCTCGACCTCCACGCGACCTCCAGCCGGCGTGTACCGCAACGCGTTGTCCAAGAGGTTCTCGAGCACCTGCCCCGTGCGCACGGGATCCGCCCACGCAGGCGCACCCTCGTCGGGCACCGTCACGACCAGCGTCACGTCCCGCTCGCCGAAGCGCGTGCGGTCCGCGGCCGCACCGGTCCGGGCGACGTCGGCGATGTCGGTACGCGCGAGATCGATCTTCGCCTCCCCCGCCTCCAGATCGTGAAGCGCCGCGAGGTCGGCGACCAGCCTCTCGAGCCGATCGACCTGCCGACCCACGGCGGCCCGGCTGTCCTCGTCGAACTCCAGGACGCCGTCCTCGAGCGCCTCGACGTACCCGCGCAGGTTCGAGAGCGGCGTCCTCAGTTCGTGCGCGAGGTCGGTGATCAGGCGCTTGCGCACGTCTGCAGCTTCATCGAGCGCCTCGGCCATGCGGTTGAAGGTGGCGGCCAGTTGGCCGATCTCGCCGGGCGCGTCGGTAGCGAGGCGAGCACCGCTGCGCCCGACGGCGATCGTCGCGCTGGCGACCTGCAGCGCGCGGAGCCGCGCCACGAGGCGCGCGGTCACGGCCCAGGCGACGCCCGCCGCCGCCACGGTCGCGACCGCCACGGCCC
>JBBDSD010000394.1:0-3050 GCA_040905065.1 Trueperaceae bacterium
GTGCCGCCCGCCGCCTGCGCCCAGTGCCAGGCGGCGTCGGCCACGTCGTGCAGCGTCGAGCGGCGACCGCGCGCGGTCGCGAGCTCGAACCGGTCCGGCGCCATTCGCGTCCGGGCCCGCTCCAGACCGACGCCAGCCCGGTCGCGGGCCCGGAACGGCACGGAAGGATGATCGACCGCCACCTGCAGCCAGGCGACCGCCTGATCCGGGGACTCTTTGGCGCGCATCTCCCCAAGCCGCGCCAGCATCGAAAGGATGCGCGGCGCGGCGCCGATGTCCATCGCGGTACGCAACGCTTCCGACCAGAGCCGGAGCGCCTGCCGGGGCTTGGCCTCTTCCCAGAGGTCGCCGAGCCCTTCGCGCGGCAACGTTGCGGCGTAGCGGTGCCCCGCCCGGTCGAGGCGTGCCATGGCGCGGAGGAAGTCCCGCTCGGCCGCCGCTCGCTCCCCGCGGGCGGCTGCGACGGCGGCCCGGTGGTGCAGCAGCGTCGCCTCGCCCCAGGCGTCGCCGTGCTGGCGCGCCCGATGCAGCCCCTGTCGGACCGTGCGTTCGGCGTCGTCGAGGTCGCCCAGCATCGCCTGGACCGCCGCCAGTTCGCCGGAGACGGCGACCACGCCTCGGTCGTCGCCGGTCGCCAGGCGCGTCCGCAGGCTCGCCTGCAGCAGGTCCCGTGCGCGGTCCGGCCGGCCCGTCGTCCGCTCGAGCTGACCCAGGCCCGACTCCGACCGAGCCACGCCGGCCGGATCGTCCGCTGCCCGGTGGTGGGCCATCGCCGCTTCGAAGCCGCGACGGGCTTCGTGCACGTCGCCGGTGGCGGCAGCGGTCACGGCGCGGACGTACGCCGCCGTACCCGCCCCGCGCAGCTCCGACGCGGCGACGAACCGCTCGTACGCGTCGCGGGCCGGTGCCGTCACCGCGTCGTACCGGCCGGACTGGAACGCGAACCAGGCGGAACGGACCATGGCCCAGGCGTACGGCACCGGATCTGCGTCGGAACCGGTCGGGCGGAGCACCCGCTCCGCGTCGCGGAACAGCGCCGTCGCCTCCTCGTAGCGACCGAGAAGGTCCCACAGGTCCGACACCGCATGCGAGAGCGTGGCGACGACCTGGGCGTCGTCGTGTGCAACGGCGCGTACCCAGGCGGCCCGCAGATTGTCGACGTCGGGAAGGAGGACGCGCGTAGCCTGGCGCCCATCCGCACCGGCCGCGTGGGCCGATGCGGTCGCGGCCAGGCGGCCCGCCCAGCGCGCGTGCGCGTCCCGCGCCGCGCGGGCACGTTTCGGATCCCGGTCGAGCCGCCGCTCGGCATAGCGGCGGGCGGGCTCCAGCAGTCGGAAGCGTCGCTCCGTCCGGTGCAGCAGCGAGGCGTCGATCAGGTCGTTCAAGGACGCTAGATCGGCGCCGGCCACCTCTGCCGCCGCGTCGCGCACGAACCCGCCGTGGAAGACCGAGAGCGCTTCGAGCGTCGCGCGCGTCGGATCCGGCAACAGAGCCCAGGTGGCGGCGAAGATCCGATCGAGGTCGGCGTGCCGGTGCTCGTTCGCCTCCGGCCCGCGTCGGAACAGCGCATGGTCGGTGCGGGCGAGCTCCGTCTCGATTTCCTCCGGGGCCAGGGTCCGGGTCCAGGCGGCGGCCAGCTCGATCGCCAGCGGCACGCCGTCCAAGCGCTTGCAGATGCGGGCCACGACCACCCACGTGGCGTCGTCCGGTTCGAACGGTCCGGCCACGCGGTCGGCGACCGCTTCGAAGAGTCGCAGGGCGCCGTCGTCCGGCGCCCCGTCGTCCGTGGGGCCGAACACGGGGGTCCGGCCCGGGGGGCGGTGGTACGACCCGTGTGGATCGACCGCTTCGGGATCGGGCGTACGCAATCCGCCGAGGGCGAGGACTCGGACGTCGGTGCGGCGTGGGCGAAGCCGCGAGGTCGCGACGATCCGCAGGTCCGGTGCGGTCGCCAACGCGTCGTGCAGCCAACCGAGGTCGCGCTGCACGCGCTCGATCCCGTCGAGCACCAGGACGCCACGCGCGCCCATCACGGCCCGCTGCGCCCACGCGTACGGATCGCCGTCCCCCTCGGTGCCGGGATCCAACGCACGCCCGACCTCGCGGGCCACGTCGTGCGAGGCGTCCGTGTCCCGGATGGTCACGAACCGCACCGCTCCCGGGAGCGCCACGTCCGTCGATCGCACCGCTTCGGCGACCAGCCGGGTCTTGCCGATCCCGCCCGGTCCGGTCACCGTCAGCCAGCGATCCGGTCCGTCGAACAGCCACGAGGCGAGGCGGCCCAACTCGACCTCGCGACCCACGAACGTCGTGTTCGGCGCCGGGGGGACCGGCTCGGCGCGGGACGGGGCGGGCCGAGGCGTGCTGCGTCGGAAACCGGACGCGTCGGCGTCGCGAGCGTCGGACACGAGCTGGCGCGTCTCCGCCAGCGGCTCGAGCTCGAGCTCCGCGCGCAACCGCTCGACGAAGGCGGCGTACCGGCCGAGCGCTTCGTCCCGCCGCCCGTCGGTGAAGGCTGCGGCGAGGTAGGCGCGCAGGAGCGTCTCGTCCAGCGGATCGTGGTTCAGCAGGCGCGCGAGCAGGTCCGCCGCGTCCCCGGAACGGCCTTCGCGCTCCGCCGTCGCGGCGGCCCTCCGGGTCGCGTCCCGCCACGCGTCGGCCGCGTCGCGCCGGATCTCGCTGCACCAGGCGTCGAAGGCGGGACCGCACGCGAAGCGGGCGTCGCCCAGGAACGGACCGCGCGCGAGACGCAGCACCTCGGCGTCGTCGAGCACGTCGCGCGCTCGCAGCAACGCTCGCACATCGCAGGCGACCGCCCAGCGCACGGTGGCGCGGTCGGCGGTGATGGCGGCGGCGTACGGGCGTTCCCGCACGCGGTGCAGTCGCCAACGAAGGTTCGCGCGGGCTCGCGACTCGGTCGAGTCCGGCCAGAACAAGCCCGCAAGCCACGTCCGCGCCACGGCGCCGCCGTGCACCGCCAGCACCACCAGCAACGCGTCGTCGAGGGTGGCGCCGAGCGGTGCGGGCGAACCGTCGTGCACGACGGGTTC
>JBBDSD010000395.1:0-3040 GCA_040905065.1 Trueperaceae bacterium
GGCGGCGACCGCGGCCGAGGCGCTGCTGCAGGAGGCGCTGGGCGCGCCGGCCGGATCGGTGCGGGTGATGAACGACATGCGCTTGGCGTACCGCTCGGCGTTCTTGCCGGGCGAAGGGGTGCTGGTCCATACCGGCACCGGAGCGATCGCCGTGCACCTGACGCGCGATCTGCGCCTGCTCCGCGCTGGCGGGCACGGACCGTGGATCGACGGGGCCGGCGGCGGCTTCTGGATCGGCGCGCGGGCGTTGCGGACGGTGCTGCGCGAAGCGGACCGGAGCGGACGGACGGCGACCGGCCCGCTGGCGGACGCGATCCATGCGGCCGTGGGGGCCAGCGATCCGAGCGAAGTGCGCGCCTGGGCCGAGCGGGGCGGGACGCGGGCGGTGTCGGACCTGGTGCCGGCGGTGCGGCACGCGGCGTTCGCGGGCGATCCGGCCGCGGACGCGATCGTGAAGCGTGCCGGTTCGGAACTCGCGCGGCTGGCCGACGCGCTACTGCAGCGGGTGGGTCCGCTTCCCGTCGGCCTGGCCGGGGGCGCGTCGGGGCTGGGCCCGCCGCTGCGCCGGGCGCTGGTGGCCGAACTGCCGCCCGGCACGGCGGTGCGGATGGCGGAGCGCACGCCGGTCGAGGCGGCCGCCACGCTGGCGGAGCGGGCCGTCGCCGAGCGCGCGGCGACCTGACGGTCCCGTAACGAGTCCTCGACGCTCGAGACCCTGTCGCTCGAAACCCTGTCGCCCAGGCTCTGTCGCCCGAGGCCCCGTCGCCCGAGGCCCTTGCGTCCGTTTTGTATACCGTATACGCTGAGGCTACGCACGCTACGACCCCGCACCCCGACCGAGGAGGTCCCGCCATGATGGATCCGTTCGTTCCCTACGACGTCGAGCCGTACTCCGACTTCTCCGATCCGCACGTATCCGACGGGTTCCGCGCTACCGTCGAGGCGGTCCGTGGCCGCCTGGGCGCCGACTGGCCGCTGGTGATCGACGGCGAGCGCATCGACACCGGCGACTGGATCGCCTCGCACGACCCGTGCAAGCCCGGCCGTCTGGTGGGACGCGCCGCCGCCGGCGGTCCCGAGCAGATCGAGGCCGCCTTCCAGGCCGCCCTGCGCGCCCAACCTGCGTGGGGCGCGCTGCCCGCCGCGCACCGCGCCCGCGCGCTGGTGAAGCTGGCCGCGGTGATGCGCCGCCGCAAGTGGGAACTGAGCGCTTGGGAGGTGTTCGAGGCGGGCAAGAACTACGCCGAAGCGGAGGGGGACGTCGCCGAAGCGATCGACTTCTGCGAGTACTACGCCCGCCAAGCGATGGACCTCGACGACGCCCTGGACACCTACACGTACGACGGGGAGGAGAACACCGCCTTCCTGCAGCCGATCGGCGTCGGCGTGGTCATCCCCCCATGGAACTTCCTGCTGGCCATCCTGACCGGCATCACCGTGGGCCCCGTGGTCGCCGGAAACGCCGTGATCCTCAAGCCCAGCCCCAAGACCCCGATCATCGCCGGCCTGTTCATGGAGATGCTGGACGAAGCCGGCTTCCCGCCCGGCGTGGTCAACCTGCTCACCGGCGAGGACGCCGTGCTGGGCGACGCCCTGGTCGAGGACCCCCGCACCCGCTTCGTGAACTTCACCGGCTCCGTCGGCACCGGCCAGCGCATCTACGAGAAGGCCGCCAAGGTCCAGCCCGGGCAGCGGCACCTGAAGAAGGCGTTCCTCGAGATGGGCGGCAAGGACGGCATGATCGTCGACGAGACCGCCGACCTGGACGCCGCCGCCGACGCAGCCGTGGCCGGCGCGTTCGGCTTCCAGGGCCAGAAGTGCAGCGCCATGAGCCGCTTGATCGTGGTGGACGCGGTCCACGACGCCCTGGTCGAGAAGGTCGTCGACCGGACCCGCAAGCTGTCCGTCGGGCCGGCCGAAGACGACCACGACGTCTGCGCCGTCATCGATCAGGCCCAGTTCGACAAGATCGCCGGCTACCTCGATACCGCCAAGCAGGAGGGCACCGTGCTGCTGGGCGGCGAACCGGCCCCCGGCGCCGGCCCGGACGGCGGCTGGTTCGTCCAGCCGACCCTGATCCGCGACGTCGCGCCCGACGCCACCATCGCCCAGGAGGAGATCTTCGGCCCCGTCGTAGCGATCCTGCGGGCCCGCGACTTCGACCACGCCCTCGAGATCGCCAACGACACGCCGTTCGCGCTGACCGGAGGCCTGTTCAGCCGACTTCGCTCCCGCATCGAGCGCGCCCGCCGCGAGTTCCGCGTCGGCAACCTGTACGTGAACCGCAAGATCACCGGCAGCCTGGTCGGCATCCAGCCGTTCGGTGGGTTCGACATGAGCGGCACCAACTCCAAGGCCGGCGGGCCGGACTACGTGCGCCTGTTCCTCGAAGCCAAGACGGTCACCGAACGGTTCTGACGCGGTGAGCACGAGCGGAACGGCGAGCGCAACGACCGCGACGCCCGCCCCGCCCGCGGGCGGGGCGGGCGTGGACGGACCGGCGTACGACGCCACCGTCCCCCGCCCTCCCACCGTCGCTGCCGAGGTGCACCGCCGCATGCGGCACCGGTTGCTTCTGGGCGACTGGCCTCCCGGGACCCGTCTGCGGGAAGCGGACCTGGCCGACGCCTACGGCGTGTCGCGCACGCCGGTCCGCGAGGCGGTCCGGCGCCTGCTCCAGGAAGGCCTGTTGGAGACGCGCCCCACCCAGGGCGTCCGCGTTCGCCGGCCCGACCTGCACGCCGCCTTGGACGCCTACGACGTGCGGGAGGCGCTGGAAGGCATGGCCGCGCGCCTGGCTGCCGAGCGCGCCGACGACGACGGTCGCCGCGGCCTGTCCGCGCTCTTGGGGCGCGTCGAAGCCAGCGCCGACGACGACCCGGCCGCGCAGGTCGAGGCCGACCTGGCGTTCCACCGCCGCGTCGCGGAGTTGTCCGTCAACGAGTCGCTGATCCGAGCGCTGGACGGCCTGGCCGGCCAGGTGGTGCCGCTCAAGGTGCACACGCGCGACCAGAACGCGGCGCTCGCCACCCGCCGTCAG
>JBBDSD010000396.1:0-11354 GCA_040905065.1 Trueperaceae bacterium
AACGCGATCCGGTCCACGGCGGCGTAGGCGTCGCGCACGGCGGCGTGCAGGTCGTCGGCGATCGCGGTGACCGCCAGCACCCGCCCGCCGCTGGACCGCACGGTGCCGTCGGGACCGAGGCGCGTGCCGGCGTGGAACACCCGCAGCCGGTCGCTGGCCAGGTCGTCCGGGATCCCTACCGGCAGGTCTTTAGCGTACGCCCCGGGGTAGCCGGGGGCCGCCATCACCACCGTCGCGGTGCTCTCCGCGCGCCAGCGGACCGGGGGCAGTCGGGCCAGGCGCCGTTCGGCGACGGCCTGCAGCACGGCCGTCAGGTCGCCGTCCCACAGGGGCACGATCGTCTGGGTCTCCGGGTCGCCCAGGCGTACGTTGATCTCCAGCAGCTTGGGGCCGTCGTGCGTCCACATCACGCCCAGGAACAGGGCGCCGCGGTAGTCGATGCCGTCGGCGCGGAGGCCGTCCAGCACCGGTCGGACCAGCTCGCGATCCAAGCGGGCGCGACGCTCCTCGTCCAGAAGCGGTACGGGGGCGAAGGCGCCCATGCCGCCGGTCATGGGGCCGGTGTCATTCTCCCCCACCTGCTTGTGGTCCTGCGCTAGCGGCAGCGTGACGACCGCGTCACCGTCGGTGAGAAACTGCAGGCTGAGTTCCACGCCGACCAGGCGTTCTTCGAGCACCACCTCGGCGCCCGGTCGCTCGAACAACGCACGCAGCGCCGTTACGGCCTGGCCCAACGTGTCGGCGACGGTGACGCCCTTGCCGGCGGCGAGGTGGGAGTCCTTGACCACCACCGGGGCGCCGTGCGCGCGGACCCACGCGAGCGCTGGCTCCAACGCTGCGAAGGTGGCGTAGCCGGCGGTCGGGACCCCGTGCCGGTCCATGAACCGTTTCGCGTGCGCCTTGGACGCCTCCAGGCGGGCACCGTCCAGGCCGGGCCCGAAGGTGGCGACGCCCGCGTCCCGCATGCGGTCGGCCAGGCCGGCGGCCAGCGGCGCTTCGGGACCGACCACGCAGAGGGTGGCGCCCAACTGCAGGGCCAGGTCGACCACAGCGTCCGGGTCGCCGGCCGGGTCCGGGCCGTCGTGCACCGTGGCGAGCTCGGCGATGCCGGCGTTGCCGGGCAGAGCGTGCAGGACCGGAGCGGGGCGGGAGCGGGCCAGCGCCCAGGCGAGGGCGTGCTCGCGCCCGCCGCCGCCGATCAGCAGCACGGTGGGACCGGTAGGTTGGTCGCCCGTGGACCGTACCCGGGCGTCGGTCTGGGCGTCGGTGCGGGCGTTGGTCCGGGCGTCGTCGCGCAGCGGCCCTTCGGCGGGTTCGCCCCGGAGCCAGCGGTCGATCGCGAGGGGCAACGCCTGGTGCTCCTGCGCTTGGATGCGGGCGGCCAGAGTGGCGGCGTCGTCGTTCGGTCGGACCGGCACGGGGCGTTGCAGCAGCGCACGGCCGCTATCGACGCCGGCGTCGACCAGGTGCACGGTGCAGCCGCTGCGGTCCACGCCGGCACGGATCGCTTGCTCGGGCGCGTGCAGGCCGCGGAAGTCGGGCAGCAGGCTGGGGTGCACGTTCAGTAGGCGTCCCTGCCAGCGGCGCGTGAACTCCGGCGAGAGGATGCGCAGGAAGCCGGCCAGCACGATCAGGTCGATGCCGTACCGCTCCAGCGCCTCCTGCACGATCCGTTCGAAGGTGGCGCGGTCGCTCTCGTGCCGGTTCCAGGCGTGCACCACGGTGGGCACCCCGGCAGCGTGGGCGCGCTCCAGCGCGCCGGCGGCGGGCACGTTGCCGGCGACCAGCGCCACGCGGCCGACCGGCTCGGGGTCGGAACGGTTGCTCGGGTCGTGCGGCGGGAACGCCCGCAGCAGCGCGGCCAGGTTGCTGCCGCGCCCGGAGGCGAACACCGCGATGCGGGCCGAGCGTGGCAGGGGGAAGGCGGCCGGTGGACGCGCCGCGTCGGCGGCGGTCTCGGGGGCACGGTCGTTCACGGCGCGGGGGACCCGCCGGGGCCGCTGCTTGGACCGTTCTCCAGCGCCTCCGGACGGAGCTTGCGCCAGTAGCGGCTCAAGCCCATCACCGTCATGCGAGCGTCGCTGCTGCCTTTCCAGCGTCGCCGCGCGTCGTCGTCGCGTACGCCAGACGCGTCCAGTTCGGCGTGTTCCAGGGCCTCCATGCGGCGGGTCAGGGCGCCTTCGTCCTGGCCGGCGCGCAGGCCCTCGAGGACCGCGTCGGCCCAGGCGCGGTTGCGGGCGACCACGGCACGCAGGTGCTCGTGCGGGTCATCGACCACACCGAAGTGGGTGAGCAGCAGGCGCTGCGGTGCGGCGTCCGCGAGAAGCGTGCAACTGCGCTCGGCGGCCTCCAGATCGGTCTCGGGTGGCGGCAGCGCCGGGCGGATGCGGGGCACGTCGGGCAGGAGGATGCCGGCGGTGTCGCCGACGTAGGCGTCGCCGTGCTCGTCGATCAGGCTCAGGTGGTGCCGGGCGTGGCCGGGCGTGTGCAGCACGCGGATGTCGGCGCCGCCCAGCTGCAACGGCTCGCCGTCGGGAAGGGCGTGCAGGCGCGCCGGTGGCACCGGGTGCATCGGCCCCCAGAGAATGTCCATGGCGTCACCGTAGATGCGGGCGGCGCTGTTCCAGAGGCGGCTGGGGTCGGCCAGGTGCGTTGCGCCGTCGGGGTGCACGAACACCGGCGCGTCGGCCCAGGCGGACAGGCCGCCGGCGCCGGCGGCGTGGTCCAGATGCACGTGGGTGACCACGATGGCGGTCACGTCGGTCGGGCCGATGCCCAGCGCCTCCAGGCCGCGGGTCACGGCGGGCACGGTGGCGCCGGATCCGGCTTCGATCAGGACCACGCTCCCATCCGGCAGCGTGCGGGCGAACACGCCGACCACCGCGGTCTCGCCGGCCAGGCCGGTGTCCAGCAACCAACCGCCGCCCCCCAGGTCGCGGGGCGGGGAGGGGAGCGCGTCGCTCACACCGAGGCGACGTCGGTGTGGAGGCTGCCGATCCCTTCGATCCGCACCTCGACGCGGTCGCCGACGGTCAGCGGACCCACCCCGTCGGGCGTGCCGGTGAGGACCAGGTCGCCGGGCGAGAGCGTCAGGAAGCGACTGACGTAGGCGAGAACCTCGGCCACGGAGAAGATCATGTCCTTGGTGCGGCCGTCCTGGCGGACCTCGTCGTTGATCAGGGTGCGGACCGACACGTCGCTGGGATCGAAGTCGGTCTCGAGCCACGGCCCGACCGGGCAGAAGCCGTCGGCGCTCTTGCCGCGCACCCACTGCAGGTCGCTGCGTTGGGCGTCGCGGGCCGTGACGTCGACCGCGCAGGTGTAGCCCAGCACCTGATCCAGCGCGTCGCTGGCGGCCACGTCACGCATCTCCGTGGCGATCACGACGGCCAGTTCGCCCTCGTAGTGCAGCTCCTGCGTCCAGTGCGGGTAGGGGATCGGATCGCCCGGTCCGGTCAGGGTGTTGAGTCCTTTGAGGAACAGGCCCGGCTCCTTCGGGAGCGAGGCGCGGTCGCCGCCCATCTCGACCACGTGGTCGGCGTAGTTCTTGCCGACGCACACGATCACGCGCGGGTCGCACGGCGCCAGCAGCGATACGTCGCTGAGCGGAACGACGGTGCCGCTGCGGCGGCCCATCATGGCGGTGAGCTGATGGACCTGGCCGCCTTCGACCTCGCCCCAGTGAATGCCGTCGAACGTTCGGTAGCGGACTCGTTGCACGGGTGGGCCTCCTCCGGGGGATCGCGGGGTGGGATCGGTGTCGAGCGGCAGTCTATCGCGCTCGCCGCTGCGGGCCGGCGGCGCCCGACGCCGCAGCCGTCAGGCGCGTTGCGGGCTGGGGGCGTCGCGCTTGGCGTCCAGCGTGCGACCAGCGGCCTCCCACGCTTCCATCGCGTTCAGCAGCTTCGTCTCGGCGCGGGCGTGACGCCGACCCAGGTCGGCCAGATCGTCGGCGCCGTGGCGTTCCGGTTCGGCCAGGCGGGCGTTCAGCGCGTCCAGGTCCGCTTCCAGGCGGTGCACCTCCGCCTCTAGGCGTTCGAGTTCCCGTTCCAGCTTCCACGGGCTCAGCTCCCGGAAGCGGGGGTCCAGCTCGGTCTCGGCGTCGGGCGTCTCGGAAGGCACGGGGGCCGCACCCACGTCGGACTCGGCGGCCTTCGGGTCGGGGCGCGGGCCGCTCCCACTGCCGCTCCCACTGCCGCTCCCACTGCCGCGACCGCTGCCCGCCGGCTCGGTGCTGCCCCCGCGGCGTTCGGGGCGTTTGCGGCGATAGAACTCCCAGTCGCCCTCGTACGTCTCGAAGCGGCCGTCCTGCACCTCCCAGACGCGGGTGGCGAGGCTGGCGACGAAGCGTCGGTCGTGACTGACGATCAGGAGCGTGCCTTCGAACGCGGCGAGGGCGTCCTCGAGAGCTTCGATCATCTCGACGTCCAGGTGGTTCGTGGGCTCGTCCAGGATCAGCAGGTCGTGCCGGGCCAGGGTGAGCTTCAGGAGCGCCAGGCGGGCGCGCTCGCCGCCGGAGAGCTGCGCGACGGTCTTGGACTGCGCGTCGAACGGGAACAGGAAGCGACCCAGCAGGTCGTGCGCTTCGCGGTCGCCGACCAGGCGGATCAGCTCCTCGACCAGCGTGCGCGACGGATCCACGCCTTTCAGTTCCTGATCGTAGTAGCCGACGCGGACCTTGGAGCCGTGGTCGATGCGGGCGCGCGGATCGTCGCTGGCCAGGTCGCCCAGCAGCACCCGCAGGAAGGTGGTCTTGCCGGCGCCGTTGGGGCCGGCCAGGGCGATGCGTTCGCCCTTGCGGACGGTGAGGCGCACGTCCTCGAACAGGGTCTCGTCGGCGAAGCGCTTGGTCAGGTGCTGGGCGTGGAGGATCAAGTCGCCGCCCTCGCCGGCCGGGAAGGTGAAGCGCACGGCGCGCTCGGGCCGGGCCTCGTCGCCGATCATGCCGCCGCGGTGGCGCTCCAGGCGGGTCTCCATCGCCTTGGCGCGGCGCATCAGCTTGGCGTTCTGGCCGGCCCACTTGCGCATGCGGGCCGACGCCTCGTGCAGGCGGGACTCCTCCTTGTGCTGGTTGTGACGGGTGCGGGCGTCGATGCGGTCCTGCTCGGCGCGTTCCTCGCGGTAGTGGGTGGGGTTGCCGGGGCGTTCGTGCAGCGTGCTGCGGGAGATCTCGGCGGTGCGGTCGCAGGCGCCGTCCAGGAAGGCGCGGTCGTGACTCACGATCAGGCAGGCGCCGGGGTAGCGCGCCAGGAAGCCCTCCAGCCAGGAGCGCATTTCGACGTCCAGGTGGTTGGTGGGTTCGTCCAGCAGCAGCACGTCGGGGCTGGCCATCAGCAGGCGCGCCAGCGCGAGGCGGGTCTTCTCGCCGCCGCTGAAGCGGGCGACGCGTTCGTGCTCGCGGCCGCGGAAGCCGAGGGCGTGCAGCACCATGTCGCGGCGGGCGCGGCGTTGGTAGCCGCCGCGGCGTTCGAAGGCGGCGTGCAGCGTCTCCCAGCGGGCGTACGTCCCCGGGTCGTCCAGGCCGTCGGCCTCCAGCTCCTGCAGGCGCGCCTCCATGGCGTCCAGGTCGGCGAACGCCACTTCGCACACCTGCACGACGGTCTCGTCGCCGTCGAAGGCGGGATCTTGCAGCAGCATGGCGATCACCGCGTCGTCGCGGCGCCACGCTTTGCCGGCGTCGGGCGGTTCGCTGCCAGCAAGCAGCCGCAGGATGGTGCTCTTCCCCGCCCCGTTGCGGCCGATGAGGGCGGTGCGGGCGCCCTGCCGCAGCTCCAGCGATGCGCCGTCGAGCACTTGCGTGCCGGCGTAGTGCTTGTCGACCTGGCGCAGGGCGGCGAGGATCATGCCGCCGAGCATAGCCGAGGCCCCCAGGCCGGTCGGTCGGGGGGCCTCGGCGCAGGCGCCGGAGCGGGTCGGCGGGACGTCGCGACAGGTCGGCGCGACGTGGGGGCGGGCCAGCCGCCCGGCCCGGTTCAGGCGAAGCGCAGGTTGTCTTCCGTTTCCATGTCGAAGGCGTGCAGGAAGCCCAGGTCGCAGAGCAACTCGACCTCGTCGCCGGCCTCGACCGGCGCGTGCGGATCGACCTTGGCGACCACGTTCTGGTCGCCGCCGACGTTGGCGATGATGTGGGTCTCGGCGCCCAGCGGCTCGACCACTTCGATGGTCGCGCGCACCGCATTGTCCTGCTCGGGGATGGTGGTGTGGCCCTTGAGGCCGAAGTTCTCCGGTCGGATGCCGATGTGGACCTTCTTGCCGTCGCGCGAGGCGAGCTTGCCGGCCAGGTCGTCGTTGGGCTTGATGTCGAACGATTCGCTGCGGAGGCGGCCGTTCTCGATCCCGCCGATCATGAAGTTCATGGCGGGGCTGCCGATGAAGCCGGCCACGAAACGGTTGACCGGCTTGTCGTAGAGGTTGATGGGGGTGTCGACCTGATGGATGAGGCCGTCCTTCATCACCACGATGCGCGTGCCCATCGTCATGGCCTCGACCTGGTCGTGGGTGACGTAGACGGTGGTGACGCCCAGGCGGCGGTGCAGCTTGCTGATGCTGGCGCGCATCTCGACCCGGAGCTTGGCGTCCAGGTTCGAGAGGGGCTCGTCCATCAGGAACACCTTCGGTTCGCGCACGATGGCGCGGCCCAGCGCCACGCGCTGGCGCTGCCCGCCGGAGAGTTCGCGGGGGCGGCGGTCCAGCAGGTGCCCGATCTGGAGGATGTCGGCCGCTTCCTGCACGCGCCGCTCGATATCGGGCTTGGGGATCTTGCGGAGGCGCAGCCCGAACGACATGTTCTGGTGCACGTTCATGTGCGGGTAGAGCGCGTAGTTCTGGAACACCATGGCGATGTCGCGATCCTTGGGCGGCATGTCGTTGACGACCTTGTCGGCGATCTTGATGGTGCCTTCGCTGATCTCTTCGAGGCCGGCGATCATGCGCAGCGTGGTGGTCTTGCCGCAGCCGGAGGGGCCGACGAACACCACGAACTCTTCGTCGGTGATCTCGAGGTCGAAGTCCTTGACGGCGACGATGTCGCCGAACCGCTTGTAGACGTGCTCCAGGAAGACCTCTGCCATGGGACGTGCCTCCGTTCGAACGTTGGGAATTGCGTGGAGGCTATCACCCGCCGCGCAACGTGCGCTTGCGTTCGGGTCCGTTTTCGGTCTAGATTCGGTTGCATGTTGAAGCTCGAAGGTCGCATCCGCTCGATCAGCACCCTCAAGGCGCGCGCGGCGGAGCTGATCCGCGAGCTGAACGAACGCCAGGAGCCGCTGGTGATCACCCAGAACGGCGAGGCACGCGCGGTGCTGCTGGACGTCGCCACCTTCGATCAGCTGCAGGAGACCAGCGCGCTCCTCAAGATGCTGTCGCTTGCCGACCGGCAGAGCGACGAGGGCATGGTGCAGCCGGCGGACGAAGCGCTGACCGCCTTCGAGGGGAGCGAGGGATGAGGCGACCGGTGCTGCTGACCGACGGCGCGGCGCGCGATCTGGACGAGCTCTACTTCGCCGCGCACGAGCGGCACGGCGCCGCCACTGCCAACCAGATTCTGGTCCACATTCGGTCCGGCTTGGATCGGATCGCCGCCACGACCGACGCCGGCGAGCCCCCGCCCGAACTCCGCGCGCTGGGCATGCGCGACGCCCGCGAGGTGCGCAGCGACGGTCACCGCATCGTCTACCGCGTCCGCGACGGCGACGCCCACGTGGTGCTGATCGCGACCGCCGTGCGCTCGATGCAGTCGCTGCTGCAGCGCCGCATGCTGGACGCCTGACGCCGTCTGCGACGTTCGGTCGCGGACGCCGAGGGGGTTCGGGGGCAGGTGCGGATGGCAGGTGCGGGCGGGAAGACAACGTGCGTACTGCGCCGCATTGGGTAGCCTAGGGCCGCACGCGGTCGTGCCACCGCCGGCCCACCGGGCCCCAGCAGACGCCCCACCGGTGCCGACGACCGACGCATCGCTCTCGCTCCCGAGACCGTCGTCGGTTCCGCGAAGCACGACACGCTTCCATCGTCTGCGATGCCGAGGTGCTCGATGCCCACCCGTACACCCGCCGGGGCCGCCACGACGCGCTTGGACGCCCTGCACCGTCTCCAGATCCTCGATTCCGACTACGAACCCCCCTTCGACCGCATCGTCCGCATGGCGGCGGACGCCTTCGACGTGCCCAACGTGGGGATCCACCTGCTGGACGACGAGCGTCAGTGGGCCAAGGCGTTCGTGGGGCAACGGTTCGTCTGCCCCAGGGACGAGAGCGTCTGCCAGTTCACCCTGGAGCACGACGGCCTTCTGGTTATCCCGGACCTGCGGGAGGACGCCCGAACGCGCGACCTCGCCATCGTCACCGGACCGCCCCGCATCCGCTTCTACGCCGGCATGCCCCTGGTCACGCGCGACGGGCATGCGGTCGGCACGCTGTGCCTCATCGACATGGAGCCGCGGGCCCCGCTGGACGCCGCCGGCGAGCGATCGCTGCGCGAATTCGCGGCGCTGGTGACCGAGACCATGGAACTGCGCGTCGACTATCACCGGACCCAACAAAGCCTGCAGAGAGCGATCGAGTTCGACGCCGTCACCGGACTTCGTAACCGCGCCGAGGTCCTCCGCTCGGGACAGCGCCTGCTGGACGAGAAGACGCCACCGGTCGGCATCGCCGTCGTCAAGGTCCAACTGGACCTCATGGACAAGGTCGTGCGGGTGGGCGGGCAGGAGGGCCACATGGCCGTGCTGCGCCAAGCGGCGGACCGGCTTCGCCAGCTGCTGGGACCCGAAGACCAGCTGGGACGCGGCGACGGGGACTCCTTCCTGGTGCTGCGCGTCCGTCAGCAACGCGCAGGAGGCCGCCAGCTCGAGGCGTGGCTGGACGACACGGCCGCGCGCATCCTCGACCAGCTCGCCAGGCCGATGCTGGTCAGCGGCAAGCAGGTCAGCATCACCGCGTCGCTCGGCCTCGCGCGCTTCGACGACGGCTCGCCGGCGAACCACGCCGCGGACGCGGCCGCAGCCGCAGCGTTCGCGAGCCAGAAGCAGGGCGGGAACCGGGCCCTGCGGTTCTCCTTCGAGAAGTTCGCCGCCTACCGTGATCGCGTCGGGTTGGAGGCGGAGCTGCGCACGGCGATCGCCGAATCGTCGTTCGATCTCCATTATCAGCCGATCGTCGACATGGCCGCCGAAGGTCGGGTGGTGGGCGCGGAGGCCCTGGTCCGCTGGCCGCGGGACGACGGGCGAGCGATCGGTCCGGACCGGTTCATCCCGTTGGCCGAGGAGGTCGGCCTGATCCACGAGCTCGGTCTCTGGGTGTTCCGCACCGCCTGCCGCGACTTGGCGGCGTGGCAGGCGCAGGGTTGGCGTCACTGGGTGTCGGTGAACCTGTCGCCCGTCCAGCTGACCGATCCGTCCCTGGTCCGGAAGCTGGTCGAGCACGCCGACGCCGCCGGGGTCGCGTGCCGCGACGTCAAGCTCGAGATCACCGAGGGGGCCCTGGCGACGGACGTCGACGACGTGGGCGCCAAGCTCGAAGCCCTCAGTGCGGCGGGATTCCGCCTGGCGCTGGACGACTTCGGCACCGGCCACTCGTCGATGGCCCGCGTCATCCGCCTTCCGTTCGACACGCTCAAGGTCGATCGCGGGTTCGTGAGCGACTGTCCCGACGGTCCCGGCGCGGCAGTTGTGATCGCCATGAGCGGGCTCGCTAGGCACGTGTCCATGGACGTCGTGGCCGAGGGGGTCGAGACGGAGCGCCACGAACGCTTCCTGCGCGATCACGGCTACACGTTCGGTCAGGGCTACCGCTACGCCCGGCCCATGGCGGCGGACGCGCTCAGGGACCACCTGGAGGCGGCCGGCGCCACCGCGTCCGTATCGTCAGGACCCGCTCCCCACCGTCCGTGATCGAGCCCAGCGCCGCCGGCCAGGTCAGTTCCTGAAGCGAGAGAACGCCCGCCGCATCGTCTGCGGCGGGCGATCGTCTGGTGGAGGCGGCGGGAGTCGAACCCGCGTCCGAAGCCCCCTTGGCCCGGCGTCTACGCGTGTAGTCTCCGATCGAACTTCGGCAGCGAGGACAGGCTGGAGACCCGCGAATCCTCATGCCTATCCGCCTAAAATCTCGCCCTAGGGCCGGCGGAGATGCCTTCGGGCCAGTCGGTTTCAGGACGTCGGACCTAGCGAACCACCGACGGGGTTTCTAGGCGACGCTGGCTACGGGTTACGCAGCCAGAGCGTAGTTCTGGTTGCCAGTTAAGGCGTTGCACCTTGATGACGCGGCCAGGTGCGTCCGCGACGCGCAACCGGTGCCTTGGTCGAGCCCCGTCGAAGCCGTGTCGCCCCCGAGGGTGCCGGTCCAAGGACCGACGTGGACGAGGAAGCCTACGCTTGCTCCCTCACACGTGAACGATAGCACGCCGAGGGGCTCCGGTGAGTCGCCCATGCCTCGCCAGCAGGAGCGTGGCGCCCCCGCCGCGGGGCTCCCGCCGCAGCGCCCTGAGCACGAACCGATGCGCGTGGTAGCGTTTCGCCATGGCCGACGCCGTACGCATGTCCGGCATCACCAAGCGGTT
The DNA here is from genome assembly GCA_040905065.1 of Trueperaceae bacterium. Taxonomy (GTDB): domain Bacteria; phylum Deinococcota; class Deinococci; order Deinococcales; family Trueperaceae; genus SLSQ01. The sequence continues at coordinate 10,552 of JBBDSD010000396.1, forward strand.
CCCGTTGGTGCTCGCGAACGACGCCGTCGATTTCGGGGTGGCGTGGGGCGAGATCCACGCCCTGATCGGCGAGAACGGGGCCGGCAAATCGACCCTGGTCAAGATCCTCTACGGCATGCAACCGGCGGACGAGGGCACCGTGCAGGTCGACGGCACGCCGGTCACGTTCCACAGCGCGCGCGACGCGATCCAGCGCGGCATCGGCATGGTGCACCAGCACTTCATGCTGGTCGACCCCCTCACGGTCACCGAGAACATCGTACTGGGCAGCGAACCGGGCAGCGCCGCCGGGCTGGACTACCGCAGCGCCCGCCGCAGGACGCAGGAGCTGATCGAACGGTTCGACTTCGACATCGACCCCGACCAGCCGGTCGGCGAACTGCCGCTGGGCATGCAGCAACAGGTCGAGATCCTCAAGACCCTCTACCGCGACGCCCGCATCCTGGTGATGGACGAACCGACCGCGGTCCTCACGCCGCAGGAGACCCGCGGCCTGTTCCGCTTCCTGCGCGAGTACGTGGCGCAAGGCAACGCCGTGGTGTTCATCAGCCACAAGCTGGACGAGGTCATGGAGTTGTGCGACCGCATGAGCGTCATGCGCGACGGCAAGATGATCGGCACGGTGCCGAAGGCGGAAACCGACACCCGCAAGCTGGCGAACATGATGGTCGGCCGCGAAGTGCTGCTGCGGGTCGAGAAGGGCGCCGCCGAACCGGGCGACGTGCGGCTGCAGGTCGAGAACCTGACGCTGCGCCACCCGTTCAAGCCGAAGGACGTGCTGGCCGGCGTGGACCTGCAGGTCC
>JBBDSD010000396.1:11364-18440 GCA_040905065.1 Trueperaceae bacterium
CCGAGATCCTGGGCCTGGCCGGCATCGAGGGCAACGGCCAGAGCGAACTGATCGAGTGCATCACCGGCCTGCGCCGACCGGGCGGCGGCACCATCCGCCTCATGAACGAAGACGTGACGCACGCTAGCGGTCGTCAACGACGGGTGGCGGGCCTCAGTCACGTGCCCGAGGACCGCAACGCCCGTGGCCTGATCGGCAGCTACGCCACCACCATGAACGCCGTGCTGGGCGATCATCACGCACCCCCATTCGCGAACCGAGCCGGCGTGCTGCAACTGGATGCGATCCGGTCCCACGCCGAAGCGCTCGTGGAGGAGTACGACGTACGGCCCCGCTCCATCACCGTCATGGCGCGCGCCTACTCCGGCGGCAACGCCCAGAAGCTGATCGTGGCGCGCGAAATGGAGCGCGACCCGAAGGTGATCGTGCTGGCGCAACCGACGCGCGGCGTCGACATCGGCGCCATCGAGTTCATCCACCGGCAGGTGGTCCGTGCCCGCGACGCCGGCCTGGCGGTGCTGCTGGTCAGCGCCGACCTGAACGAAATCCTCTCCCTCTCCGACCGGATCGCCGTCATGTACGAGGGGGGCATCATGGGCGAGTTGAGCGCCGAGGACGCCACGGCCGAGCAGCTGGGCCTGATGATGGCCGGCACGCGCGCAGACCGGGCCGCACCGGCGGCGTGAGGGCGGCCGTCGCGCTCGTCGCGGCCTTCGCCACCAGCGTGGCGCTCGCCCCCCCCTCCGGTGCCGAGCGCGCCTACGAGGACGCCGGCCTGATGTGAACCTCGGGGAGGGGCCTGCGCGCCCTCTCCCGTGGTTCCTCCGACGTACGGTCCGTGGCGGAACGATCCCGTGGTCACCGCGCGACGAGTCACCACGCCACCACCCGGAGACCGGTGACGCGCGCGAACTCCCGTACGTTGCGCGTGACCAGCGTCAGATCGTCGTCGAGGGCGTGGGCGGCGATCAGCAGGTCGTTCGCTCCTACCGGTGTACCGGTCGCCGCGAGCTCCATGCGGACGTGCGCGTACACGCGGTCCAGAGGCGGTGCGAACGGCCGTACCTCGAGTCGCCGAAGCACGGCGTCGATCCTCCGCTCCAAGGCGGGCGATCTCTTCTTCGCAGCGCCGTACCGAAGCTCGCACGCGACGATGACGCTGGTGCAGACCGTCGATTCCCCGACCTCGAGTAGTTTCCCTGCGACCGGTCCGGTCGGTGCTCTCACGAGTTCCGAAACGACGTTCGTGTCCAAGAGGTAACGGAACACGCGATCGGCCTACACGTCGGGTTCGTCGAGGGGCGGAAGATCTTCGTCCACGTCCGGAAACGCGACGTCGAGGTCCGGGAGGGTCCGCAGGTAGGCGACCAGGCTTTCGGTGCGGACAGGTTCGACGATCAGACGGTCCCCGTCCCTTCGGACGATCGCTTCGTCCGAATCGAACTCGAACTCGCGTGGAATACGGATGGCTTGATTCCGCCCGTTTCGGAACAGCCGTACCTTACGTGGACGATCGTCCATGCCCCACCTCGCATGGCCTATATTCTAGCATATGCCATGGATTCTGGGTGTCGCGCCCCGCCGAGGGCGCGCGTGCATGCTCCCTGCCGCGGCCGCCCCTGCGGTACGCTCGCGCCGTGACCGACGCCGCTTCCGACCCGACCGTCCCTGCTGCCGCACCCGACGCCTCTCCCCCAGGCGACGCGCCGATCCCGATGCTGGACCTCGCCGCCGAGGTCGAGGCCCTCTGGGACGAGATCATGCCGGCCGTGCAGGGCGTGCTCCGCTCCGGACAGTTCATCGGCGGACCCGAAGTCGACGCCTTCGAGGCGGAGGTCGCGGACCGACTGAGGGTGCGCCACGCGATCGGCCTGAACAGCGGTACGGACGCGCTGATTTTGGCGCTCGAAGCGCTCGGCATCGGGCCCGGCGACGAGGTGATCACCACCCCGTTCAGCTTCTTCGCCACCAGCGAGGCGGTCCTGCGCCTGGGTGCCACGCCGGTGTTCGGCGACATCGACCCGGTCTCTCTGAATCTCGACCCCGCAACCGTGCCCCCGTTGATCACGCAGCGCACCCGCGCGCTGCTGCCGGTGCACCTGTTCGGCCTGCCGGTCGACATGGACGCGCTGGGAACCATCGCCCGCGAGCACGACCTGACCATCGTCGAGGACGCCGCCCAAGCGTTCGGCGCGGTGCACAGCGCCAGCGACAAGCCCGTCGGCGCCTGGGGCGACCTGGCGGCGTTCAGCTTCTACCCCACCAAGACGCTCGGAGCGTACGGCGACGCGGGCTTGCTGACCACGAACGACGACGACCTGGCGGAGCGCGTGCGGCGCCTACGCACCCACGGATCGCGACCGGGGGACAAGTACCTGCACGACCTGCTGGGCCACAATTCGCGCTTGGACGCGCTGCAAGCCGCAATCCTGCGCGTCAAGCTGCGGCACCTGGACCACGCCACCCAAGCGCGTAGGCAGGTGGCGACTTGGTACCACCGGCACCTGTCCGACCTGCCCGGCGTGGAGCTACCGCCGCTGCACGACGACCACGTGTTCCACCAGTTCACGGTGCAGGTGCCGGCCGAGCGGCTCAAGGCGGTGCGCGAGGCGCTGAGCGAAGCGCAGATCGCGCATCAGCGCTTCTACCCACTGGCCCTTTCGGCGCAACCGTTGATGGCAGATCCGTTCACGCCGCCCGTCACGGGGCGCGTGTGCGAGCGGGTATTGTCGCTGCCGATCCATCCTGGACTGCGGGAGGAGCAGGTGGAGAGGATCGGCGGCGTGGTGCGTGACGGGATGGGGACTGGCTGAGGCAGCGTCACCGAGAAGCTTCGAGGGGGCTCACGCACCCATGGGCGCCACGTCGTGAACCGCTGGACCGTCGACCGCATCGGCATCCGAGCGCTCCAGATGGCCTTCCATCCACAAGTCGCCGAGCGTCGCGCCCGCGTCGACGAACGCCCGTACGCCAGTCACGTCGCTTGCCCGTGAGGCACGTGTATGGCCTTCGGCGTCTCTGGACAGCACCCACGCTTCGTCGGGCCGCACGCCGTTCAGAAAGTGCGGAGCGTGCGTGGTGACGAACAGTTGGGTTCGATCGCTGGCAACGCGACACTCTTCCGCAAGACCTTGCGGCAACCGTGGGTGCAGGAAGTTCTCGGGCTCCTCGATTCCGATGAACGGTGGAGGATCGGGGTCGTGCAACGCGATGAGATAGGCAAGAAGCTTCAGGGTACCGTCCGAGGCGAACTTCGACAGGATTGGGCGCTCGAACGGGGCGTCCTTGAACGCGAGGAGCAGACGTCCGTCCTGCATGGGGCGTGCGATCGCACGTTCGAGATGCGGCACGCGGCTACGTAGGCGCTCGAAGATCTCTTCGAGGCGGTCCGGATGGCGCTCGGCCAGGTACTGCACGACGTTCGCGAGGTTGGATCCGGTGCGATCCAGGCGCTCCTCGGGCCCTACCTCAGGCTGTCCCCGAGCATCGTCCACGGACAGGTACGACACGTACCATCCCGTCACGAAATCCCGCAGCGCCGCCACGCGCACGTGCTCCTTGAACTGGCCTAGCGTATTCACGGCGATCAGGTCCGGCGACCGAAGTTCCTGTGCCGTACGTTGGTCCTCGGACTCGGGGACGTCACCCCGAACGGCGGTGCCCTTTCCGTACTGGAACTCGAGGAACGTGAACGGTCGTCCGTGCGAGTGCCGACGCCAGGCGAGCGACTCCTTGGCGACCACGGGGCCGGATTCCCCATCATCAATCGCGAGGTGGTAGGTGATGAGCGGACGTCCGGGAACGGCACCGTCGCGATACTTGAGTTCGATGACCACCGGACCCTCGCTACCGCGCGTCTTCAGTTCCCCACCCCGCAATCGCTTGTCCCACGCTCTGCGCAGACCGTCGGTGAAGCACTCCGACAGGAACCCGAACACGTCGAACACCGTCGATTTTCCGCTGCCGTTCGGGCCGAGCAGTACGGTCAGCGACGACAGGTCCCGAAACGTCACATCGTTCAGAGCGCGGTAGTTCCGGACCCGCAGTTGTTCGATCCGTGAGGGACGGACCGATTCTCGGACTTCCGACGGCATGGGAACCTCCGAATCGCTTCATGGTACCAACCACGACCTTGCGTAGTCCGTCCGGAACGGCATGGACCTATGCGAACGACCTACGTGCATCGCCCCCTACGACACGCCCCCTACGACAGCGTGCGCCGTTCCCGCCACGCCGGTTCCCGCAGCACGTCCGGGTTGAAGGTGCGTGGCGTCTCCACGATCGAGGCCTTGCCGCTGCGGTCCTGCAAGTACACGCGGTCCGCAGCGACCAGCGCCAGGAACGTCTCCGTCAGGTCCGGGTCGAACTGCGTTCCCGATCCCTCGCGCACGATCGCCATCGCCTCCGCGACCGGTAGGGCGGCCCGGTAGGGCCGGTCGCTGGTGAGCGCCTCGAACACGTCGACCACGCCCAGGATGCGCCCATACACGGGTATCTCCACGCCCGAGAGGGCGTCCGGGTACCCCATGCCGTCCCAGCGTTCGTGGTGGTGTCGTATGCCCTCCGCGATCGAGCGGAACGATTCCGACACGCCCTCCAGCAGGTCGGCGCCCAGCGGCGCGTGCCGCCGCACCACGTCGTACTCGTCTCCCGTCAGGCGGCCGGGCTTGGCGAGAATCGCGGCAGGCGTCGCGATCTTCCCCACGTCGTGCAGGAACCCGGCCCAGTAGAGCGCCTCGAGCCGGTTGGCAGACAGGTCCAAACGTCGGCCGAGGAGGACGGCATTGCGCGCCACGCGCTCGCAGTGCTCGCTGGTCTCGACGTCCTTGTACTCGAGCGCGCGGACGAAGCCGCGCAGCGTGCGGGCGTACAGGCTCTGCATCGATCGCGCCTGCGCGCGGATGTGCCCGAGCAGGATCCACGCCAGAACGCCGAACCCCACGAAGAATCCCGTGCGCACGATCCAGTCCACCGCCGCGTACTCTGCTGGCCGCACGCCGACGGGAAGCAACGGTCCCGTCAGGACGCCGGCAACGATCGCTACGAAGACGGCGCTCGGTCCGCCCAGCCAGAACGCGGCGAGCGTCACCGGCAGGTAGAAGGCGTGCACCAGCACGAACAGCTCGCTGCCCGCCGTCACCAGCAGCAGCCACGACGCGATCAGGGCGAGCACGACGAGTGCTGCGCGCACCGTCACCGCCGGTACCGCCCCGTTCGGCCGCTGGTCCAGGAACCGCGTCACCATGCGTCCGACCTCCCCCTGCTGCCCGGATCGTGCAGGCGCAGTACGAGCGTACGGGGTGCGCCGTCCAAGGTTCGCCTAACGGGGGTGCCTAGGGCCGATGGTCGCCGCGTGTCGTGATGGGTCCGTCAGGGACGTTCGCGGCTCGTGCGCGATCAGGCAGCCGCACCTTCGGCCTCGATACCGGTGTCGAAGGTCCGCCTTGGTCGCATCGGGCACGCGTCACCACGACTCATGGCGCGGATCCAATGCGGTTCAGGCCAGTGCGTACGCCGTACCGGGTTCGGCGCTCAGCCGGTGCACGACGGCACGCTCGGCGTTCCGACCGACGTTGACGAACACGACGGGACCTTCGGGAATCCGGCGCCGAAAGAGGCGGAGATTGTGCTCCTGCAGCTCTTCGTCGTCGTCCGGCAGCAGCACGATCGTCGCCTCGGACGGAAGGTCGCGCCTGAGATCTTCATGCTTGATCAACATCCGCGTGAACCACATCGACCACCAAATGTTTCGCTCCATTGGGCTGCCGGTGGGGCCGGTGTCCAATCCTCGGTCGAAGCGCGTCGTGAACCATCCTCCTAGAACCTAGTCCAACTCTAGCGGGTCGGCATCGTACGCGTTCGCGCATCGACGACGTAGACTCCGAGCCCGATCCGAACCGCAATCATGGATCTCGACCGACGAAGGCTCGGATGTACGAACGTGCGTACGTCGCGACATGGTTCTGCGCCCAGGATGCGGCCTTGCGAAAGTCAAGCGTCAGGGCGGGTTGCATCGAGCAACGGCGATCCATCGCTCCGGAGGCGGTACGTAGCGGAACATCCGTCATACGGAAGTTCCGCTACGATGAAGTCATGAGTCGAGGTGTTCCCGCCAAGACCGACGTTCCGCTCGTCCAGCTCTCGGGCCGTGGACAGGTCACCGTGCCTTCGTCCGTTCGGCGGCAATTGGGCCTTCGAGCTGGTGACGCGTTTCGCATTCGTGTCGACGACGGCAGATTGATCCTCGATCCCGTTGCCGTCCTCGAGGTCGAGCTCTATGACGAAGCTCGCATCGCGGAATTCGAACGCGCCTCGGCGATGACCGACGCCGAGTTGCGTTCCGCAGAAGAGGCGTGGCGACGCCAACCGTAGTTCGGGTCTTCCTAGACGCGAACGTCCTGTTCAGTGCGGCGGTTGGTGGGCGGTCGTTCGAACTGCTCTGGTCGCTGTCCGCAAACGAAACATGTGCGCTGTTCACGAGTCGACATTGCCTCGTAGAGGCGAAACGAAACCTCGAACGCAAGCGACCCGACAGCATCCAAGGCCTAGGGCGAATCCTACGCCCGGTCACCGTCGTGGACGACCTTCTTCCCGACGCCCAACTCGAGCGCTTGGACCTACCCCCGCCAGATACGCAAGCGTATGCGACGGCGGTAGCCGTCGAGAGCCACGTCTTCGTCACGGGCGACCTGAAGCATTTCGGTCCGCTGATGGACCGGACGGACATGCCTACCCGCGTGATGACGGTACGTGCGTTCCTGCTGCGAAGCCCGTCCCCGTACGACGCACCACCTGAATCCTGAGATCGACGCCGACGACCGATGCTGCATCCATGCCGCTAGGTGATCAGGCGACCGCAACGATACGCTCCGGCGACGGACGCAGAGCCCGGACCCGCAGCTTGTCGGCGCTCCAGCCGACCCGAACCAGCACCACGTCATCACGCACCCGTCGCTTCCGGTACAGCGCCAAGTTGTGCTCGACGAGTTCGTCGTCGCCGTCCGGGAGCATCAGGAACTCGGTGCCCGACGGGAACGTCTCCATGAGGTCGGCATCACGGATCATGGCGCGGGTGA
>JBBDSD010000397.1:0-3024 GCA_040905065.1 Trueperaceae bacterium
TCGGGGGTGGCCAGCGCCTCCGGCATGCCGGCGTCGCGGAAGGCGCGCACCACCTCCGGTCCCACCTGGTACGCCGCGGCCGAGATGCAGGGGCCGATCGCGACGCGTAGATCGGCCGGATCGGTGCCGTACGCCTCGCGCAAGGCGCGCACCACCGCCGCGATCACGCCGCCCGCCGCGCCGCGCCAGCCGGCGTGCGCAGCGCCGGCGGCGCCGCGGACGGGATCGTGCAGCAACACCGGCACGCAGTCCGCGGCCGAGATCGCCAGCGTCCAGGCCGGGTCCTTGCTGATCAGGGCGTCGCCGCGCAGCTCGCCGAAGCCCGTCACCTCTTCGGCGCGGTGGACCGTGGTGCCGTGCTCCTGATGCAGCAGGGCGGTGCGGTCGGGATCGGCGCCGAACGACGTCAGCGCCCGGCGCCGGTTCTCCGTCACCGCGTCTGCGTCGTCGCCGACCGACAGGCCCAGGTTCAACTCGTGGAACGGGGGCCGGCTCACGCCGCCGTAGCGGGTGGTGAAGCCGTGCCGCGCCCCGAAACCCGGCAGCTGCAGCCACGGCAGCGTCGCGCCGTCCGGCGTGGTCCGCAGCGCGAGCTGCTCCGATGCGCCCGCGTCCGGTCCGCCCACGTCAGTAGTTTCGGGCGGCGACGGTCCAGTCGCCGTGCGCGGTCAACCACTCCGTCACGGCGTGAATCGCGCCGCGCACGGCGGGCGTGACGATCGGATCGCCGAACGACTCCAGGCGCACGATGTGTTCGCTGTCCTCGCGACGCTGCACCGCGACCAGGACCTGTTGGATCAAGTCGGGCTCGTCGACGGTGACCCGGATCAGCCAGCGGTCGCGGCCCCGGTCCCGTTCCAGCGCGCGCATCGCTTCGTGCAGCACCACGTGCCCGTCCTCGTACGGCAGGACGGTCTTCTCGAACGGGACGGCGTCGCTGAGGCGACCGTGCAGCAGGGCGTGGGGCATGCGGGAGGGCCTTTCGATCGGGGGGCGGGACGGGGCGGGACGGTCGGTCCGGACGTAGGCCGCGTAGTGCACCGGCTTGCCTTGCTCCAGCCACTTGAGCGCGTACTTGGTGCGGTGCACCTCCGGCGGCGGCTCGCGCTCCTCGACCCGGTACAGGCCGCTGTCGCGCGCCTGGGCGTTGGAGAAATCGAAGTACGCCTCGTGATCGGTCGCCAGGCGGATCTCGCCACCGAAGCGAAGCCGCTCGGCCAGCGTGGCCAGGAACGGCGTGCGCAGCAGCCGATTGCGTTCGTGCCGCTCCTTGGGCCACGGATCGGGAAAGTTCACGGTCACGCTATGCAACGACGCCGGCGCGAACAGCTGCCGCACCGCCGCCTGGGCGCCCGCCTTGACCACCCGCAGGTTGGAGGGGTCGTGGGCGCGCAGCTTGCGCTGGGCGCGCCGCACGCTGACGCCGGACGCTTCGATGCCCACGAAGTCGTGCTCCGGCTCCGCCGCCGCGCGGGCCACCGTGAAACGTCCGTCGCCGAAGCCGATCTCCAGATGCAGCGGCGCCTCGCGTTTGAACCAGTCGCTCCACGGCGCGGGAAACGGGGCGCGCCTCCAGGCGATCAGGCGCCGCGCCCCCAGTTCGGGATCGTGGACGCGCACGTCCAGTTCCGGATCGAGCGTCGCCGTCACGCCTCGTCCTCCACCGGTCGGACCAGCAGCGCCTGCTCCGCCTGCAGGCCGGTGCGAAGCATCGGTTCCCGCCCCATCAGCAAAAACGGTCCCACCCCATCGCGACCGCGCAGCCGCAACCGTTCCACGCGCCCGTCGTCGCGGCGGCACAGCACCTCGTGGGGTTCGTGACCGGTGGCGCGCGTCCACGCCTGCACGATGGTGGCGTCCAGCACCGCGGCCCCGACCGGGATCGCCTCGTCGGTGGCACGCACCACCAAGCGGGCGGTGCGGGGCCGGCGCCGCCGGGCGATCAGCACGCCCGCGGCGACCAGCCGCGCGACGATGCGGGTGACGTCCTCGAACGCGACGTGCGACACCGCCCCGATCCGGCCCAGGCTGCGGCGACCGTCGACCTGCTCCAAGATCTTGCGTTCCGTGGGGCCCAGCGCGCCGAGGTCTGCGCCCGGATCGTCGCTGCGTTCGGGGACCACGTCCGCTTCGTACGGGACATCGTCGTCGTCGCTGCCGTCGCGGCGGGACTCGTCCAACTTGCGGACCGCTTCGAGCACCAGGTTGTGCGTGCGCAGTTCCACGGAGGTCTTGGGCGCCGGCAGGCCGGCACGGAACGAGAAATCGCCACGCTCGTCAGCGAACAGGGCGTAGACGGCGTCCTCCCCTTCGTGCCCGGCGAACTCGGCGTGCGTCACGAGGCCGGCGTCGAAGTACACCCGCGCCCCGCCGCGCGGATGGTCGACCGCGAGGCGGCCGGTGCGCTTGGCGCCGGCCAGCAACTGGAACAGGTCCACCAACGAGAAGAGGCCGAGGGTTCCGGTCATGTCGGCCTCCGAGCATACCCGAGCGGAAGCGTGGTCACCGTCCGTACGATCGCCGCTTCGTCGTCGCTGGGCGCGACCGCGACGATGCCGTCCGGCAGGCCGTCCACGCCCGCCGCGCCGGCCACGACGATCGTGGACCGACCGCGCGGCGTGAGGCCGAACGCGGAACCGACCAGCATCGGGTTCACCCCCGCCCGCAGGTGCTGGCGGGCGTGCAGCGCGCGCGGAAGGCCGTGGCGCCACCACGCCTCGCCCTCCAGCAGGCGCGGGTCGGGCGGCCAGGGCCGCGTCCACGACGCCAGATTGGCGCTGGGCTGGACCAGGATGCGGGCCCCCTGACCGTCCAGCCGACCGACCACCTCGTCGTGGAAGGCGTCCAAGCAGATCGCGACGCCCACCGGGCCGACCGGCGACCCAAACGGCCGCAGATCCTCGATCCGACCGGGGGTCAGCCCGATGCGCGACTCCGGACCGGCGTCCAGGAACGCCTTGTCGCTGACGCCCAGCAGCGTGCCTTCGGGTCCGAACGTCAGGGCGCGGTTTCGGGCCCGGCCGT
>JBBDSD010000398.1:0-3017 GCA_040905065.1 Trueperaceae bacterium
CAGGCCCACCGTGCGTCCCAACGACACGATCGTGCGCAGGATCGCGCGGTCCATCTCGCGCTCCGGTCCGGCCGCGTCCAGGCCCGCGATCAGGCTGCGATCGATCTTGATGCCCGCCACCGGCAGCCGCCGCAGGTACGCCAGGTTGCTGTGCCCCATCCCGAAATCGTCCAGTAGCACCCGGGCGCCGGCGTCCACCAGCGTCCGCAGCCGCGTGGAGGTCGCAGCGGCGTCGGCCAGCGCCACGCTCTCCAGCACCTCGAGTTCCAGGGCCGAGACCGGCACGCCCGCCTCCGCGGCGACCTCCTCGATCTCGTCGACCAGGTCGTCGCGCGCCAGCTGCAGCGCGCTGAGGTTGACCGCCATCCGCAGGTCGCCGTAGCCCGCGTCGCGCCAGGCGCGCAGGTGCTGGCACGCCTGCTGCAGCACCACGCGCCCGATGGCGTGGATCAGCGACGACCGTTCCGCCTGCGGCAGGAACGCGCCCGGCAGCAGCAGCCCGCGTTGCGGGTGCCGCCAGCGGACCAGCGCTTCTACGGCCGTCACCCGCCCGTCCTGCACGTCCACGCGGGGCTGCACGTGCACCACGAACCGGTCCTCGACCAGCGCGCGGCGCAGCCCCTCCTCCAGCAGCAGCCGTTCGCGCGGCGCGCGCTCCATCGAGGGGACGAAGCGCGCGACCGACGCCTTGCCGCGGGTCTTCACGCGGTACATCGCCACGTCCGCCCGGCGCACCAGCTCTTCGGCGCTGCGGCCGTCGTCGGGCGCCACGGCGACGCCGATGCTGGCGCTCACGTGCAGGTCGTGGCCCCCGCTGGACACCGGAGCGCGCAGCGCCTCCTGCAACCGGAACGCGACGGCGTGAGCCTCCGCCTCGGCGTCCGGACCTTCCAGCAGGACGGTGAACTCGTCGCCGCCCAGGCGGGCCACGCGTCGGTCGGGACCGGCGGCAGCACGCAAGCGGTCCGCCACCGTCCGCAGCACGTCGTCGCCCGCCCGGTGGCCGAGCGAGTCGTTGATCGGCTTGAGGTCGTCCAGGTCCACGAACAGCACCGCCAGGCGCACCTCGCCGTCGCCGCGCCGCAGCGGCGCCGACGCCGCGGGTGCCGCGGGCCGGGCCGGCGCGTCGGGCAGCATGCGCGCCAAAGCGTCGCTCAGGACCTGATGGAAGCGGGGCCGATTGGCCAGGCCGGTCAGGTCGTCCTGGTACGCCAAGCGGACCAGCCGGGCCTCCAGCTCGAACCGTCGCAGCAGCGAGGCGGCGTGGGCCCCGTAGATGCGGGCCATCTCGACCGCCTCGTCGCCGAAGGCGTCGCGATCGTCGAAGGTGTCCAGCGTCAGGTAGGCGCGGATCTCGCCGTCCAGCACGATCGGGATCACGATCGCGGCCAGGATCTCGAGGTTGCGACCGGCGTCGCGCAACACCTCCCGGTCGTGCTCCGTGCCTTGGCTGGGAGGCGGAAGCGGCCCCCGCACGATGTGGGGACGGTGCCGGTCCGTGGGGCGCAGGTGGGCGAAACCGGCGTCGGCGGGATCCAGGCGCACCGCACGCAAGCGCTGCAGGTCGTAGCCCGAGGTGGCGGCGAACCGGAAGCGCCCGTCCGCCTCGCGGACCAGCATCGCGCCCGCCTGGGCACCGGGGATCACCTGCACCGACCGGTCCAACAGCTGCTGATGGAACGCGTCCGGATCGTCGTGCACCGACGGGCTCTGCTCGACCAACTCGAGCAGGCTGCGCCGGAACTCCGCCAGCGTGCCCAGGCGCCGTTCGCGCTCGCGCAGCGCTTCGGTCCGCTGCACCCGCTCGTGGACGTCGATGACGGTGCCGACGTGCCCCAGGTAGCCGCCGTCCGGATCGAGCCGCGGCCGACCGATCTCCGTCACCCAGCGGTGTCCGCCCTGCGCGGCGCGCAGGCGGAAGTCGTGCTGGTACGGGGCGCGCTCGGCGACGGCACGCCGGTAGCTGCTTCGCACACGTTCCAGGTCGTCCTCGTGGACCATCTGGTCCCACGAGCCGCGCAGGCTGGTCGCTTCGTCCAGACCGGTCTGCTCGTACCAGGCGCGGTTGAAGAACTCGGCCCGCCCGTCCGGTCCGCTGATCCACAGGATGGCGGGCGAGGCGTCGGCCAGCAGGCGGAAGCGTCGGTCGCGATCGTCGCGCGCCCGCTGCACCTCCTTGCGGTGCGTGACGTCCTGCAGGAACAGCGCGAGCTCGTGCTCGCGTCCGGCATCGCCCGGGCTCAGGGCTGCGCTGAGGGGGACGACGTGCACCTCGAGCCAGCGGTCGAACGCCTCGGAGTAGCGCTCGAACCGTTCGGGCGTGCCGCGGTCGGCGATGTCGCCGTAGGTGCGGAACCACCACGGGTCCGGCGCGGTGACCAGGTCGCTGAAGCGCTTGCCGCTGACGTCGCTCGCTCCCAAGTAGCGTTCGAAGCGCGCGTTCGCCTCCAGGAACCGGTAGTCCGTCACGGTGCCTGTGGCGTCGGCGATCAGCTCGATGCGGGCGAAGCCGTGATCGATGGCGTGCAGCAGCGCACGGTAGGTGGTGGGGTCGGTCGGCACCGCAGCGGCCGAAGCGTGCGGTGGCGTCACGTCGCGGTCGCCCGGCATGCGCTCACCCTACGGGACCGCGATCGGATGCGGAAGGAGAAGCCCCACCATCTCCGCCCTCGGTCCGGTCGTCGTCGCCGTCACCGATCGCGCGAGCATCCGCGCCTGCAGAACGGTCGGCGAGCGCCTCGTGCACCGCCTGCGCCAGTTCGCTGCGACGGTACGGCTTGGTCAGCAAGCGGACGCCGGGATCGACGCGCCCATGATGCACCACGGCGTGCTCGGCGTACCCGCTGGTGAAGAGGACCGGCAGGTCGGGACGTCGGGCGCGGGCGGCGTCGGCCAACTGCCGGCCGTTCAGCCCGCCCGGCATCACGATGTCGGTCAGCAGCAGGCGCGCCTCCGGATGGCGCTCCAACAGCTCGAGGGCCCGGCGACCGTCCGACGCCTCGACCACCAGGTAACCC
>JBBDSD010000399.1:0-3016 GCA_040905065.1 Trueperaceae bacterium
ACCAGCGAACTGTTCCTCGACGAGGTAGCGGTCCCCGACGCGAACCGGTTGGAGGTCGTGGGCCTGAAGGGCGCCCTGTCGTGCCTGAACCAGGCCCGCTTCGGCATCGCGTTCGGCGTGATCGGCGCCGGCTTCGCCTGTCTGGAGGAGGCGGTCACCTACCTCGAGGAACGTCCTTCGTTCGGCGAGCCGCTGACCGGCAAGCAACTGGTGCAGGCGCGCCTGGCCGACATGCTGGGCGATCTGACCAAGGCCGCGCTGCTGGCGCAACGCCTGGGGCGCCTGAAGGAGGACGGACGCGACGCTGCCGCTCGCGTCAGCCTGGCGAAGCGGGACAACGTCCGGGCGGCCCTGAACGTGGCGCGCTCGGCGCGGGAACTGTTGGGCGGCAACGGCATCACCACCGAGTACGCCGCCATTCGGCACATGCTGAACCTGGAGACGGTCAGCACCTACGAGGGCACCGACGCGGTGCACACTCTGGTGCTCGGGCGCGAGATCACCGGTCGCTCCGCCTTCTGACCGTGCGTCGCTCCGGCGTCAGCCTGGGGGGCGAACCAGGACCCACGCGGCGACGGTGAGAAGCGCACCGATCGCGGCCCGGCCCAGGTGATTGGGCAGCACCGTCCGGTGCAGCACGATGCGCGCGTTCCCGTACGACGCGGCGGAGCCGAGCACGGCCCCGGCTGCCACGATCCAGGTGCTTTCCATCAGGCCGTACATCACGCCCACGCCGCCGACGGTCAGGCTGGCGGCGGCCAGCATGAACGTAGCCGCCAGCCGCGGACGCCGCCGCACGACCGTCCAGGCGCCGAAGGTGTTCGTCACCGCGTAGACGAACGACAAGACGGCCACGACCCACGCCACGACGCTCGCCTCAGTCCTCGTGCCGCTCCGGCGGCAGCTCGACCGTCTCGAACGGGCGCCGGACGATGCCGCTCGCCTTGCGGGCAAGCCAAGCGTCGGCTCCCGACTCCGGATCGGTCACCATCCGGATCCGCACCACGCCGCCGCGTCGCGCGAACCGTCGCACCGCGCCCAACGCCTCCGCGTCGGTAGGCGCAAGTCCGGCGTCGGCACGCCACCCCTCGGCGCGCAGGTCGGCCGGAGAGGTGCGGTGCGCCGAGATCAGGCGCTCGGCCGGTCCTTCCAACCGGTCGCGCACCGCATCGCTCAGGTGCCACGGTTGGCCTACGAGGGCGACCGTGGTCGCGTCCGACGGCCGCCACGCCGTCGGTGCCGTGGAGGGCCGGGGCGGCCGCGCATCCGCCCGGTGGGTCTGCCACAGGCGCCGCAACTCCGCCGGTGGCGCGATCTCGGCCAGGAAGCGGCCGGCGATCGTCTCCATGCCAGGGTCGGCCAGGTCGGCGGGCACGCCCACGATCGGAGGAAGGCCTGGTACCGCCTGGCGCAGCGCGTTCGGCAGGTCGGCGACGAACGGATCCTGCGCGCTGCCGCGCGACCCGTCGTACCCCGGATTCAGGTCGGGCACCACGATCCGATCGGACGAAGCGGCCAGAGCGATCGCTTCGGCCGCAGCGCGCCGGAAGGCGCGGCCGGACACCGCCTCCAGGCGGTGGTCGGTCGACGCCTGGGTCGTCCGCTCCACGTCGGCCGCCACGACGTCGGCGCCGGCGGCGCGCGCCAGGCGGTCCCAGAACGGACCGTAGCGATCCCACAGCAGGGTGGTGACGAAGCCGATGCGCATGAGCGCGCATGCTAGCACGGCGGGTCGGGTGTTCCGTGGTAGCGTCCCAGCGCTTGGTGACCGCATGACGACCGTTCCACTCCTCGATCCCACCGTCGCGACCCCGATCGCCACCACCTGGACGATCGTGCTTCTGGGCCTGACCGCGGCGTACCTGGCGCTCTTGGTCGTGGCGTTCGTAGGCATGTTCCGTCGCGACCGTGCCACGCACGCGCCGCCGGAAAGAAGGACGCTACCGTCGGTGTCGGTGATCGTGCCCGCCCACGACGAGGCGCGGGTGCTACCGACGTTGCTGGCCTCGCTGAGGGCGCAACGCTACGACGGCGATCTCGAGTTCGTGGTGGTCGACGACCGATCCCGCGACGGGACCGGAACGCTGCTGGCCCAAGCGGCGCGCAGCGACGCTCGCGTGCGCCCGGTCCGGATCGACGAACCCGACCGCCGTCGCGCTCCCAAGGTCAACGCGGTGGCGCACGGCATCGAAGCGTCGCGCGGCGAGATCGTGCTGACCACCGACGCCGACTGCGTCCACCGGCCCGGCTGGGTCGCCGCGATGGTCCGTCACCTGGAGCCCGACGGCACGGTGGTGGTGGGGTACGTCGAGACCACCCGCGCGGGCGAGACCACGTCGCTGCTGCACCGTTTCGAAACGATCGACTGGCTGTCGCTGATGCTGGTGTCGCGCTCGCTGACGCGCTTCGGGTGGCGCTTCGCGTCGAGCGCGAACAACCAGGGCTACCGCCGATCGGCGTTCGACGCGGCCGGCGGGTTCGGGGCAATCCAACGCGCACCGAGCGGCGACGAAGACCTGCTGGTGCAGCGTCTGGGGCGCCTGCCCGGCGCCACGATCGCCTTCGCCAGCGAACCGAATGCGCGCGTCCGCACCGCCTCGACCGACGGTTGGCGCAACCTGTTCCTGCAGCGTCGGCGCTGGGTGTCGCGCTACCACCATGCGATGCACTACCGGCCGGCGTTCCTGGCGTCGATCGGGGTACTGGGCTTCCAGAGCGTGGCGCTGGCGACCTCCGTGGTGCTGCTTCCGGTCCTGCCGCAGATGGCGCCGTGGGTCGCCGCCGCGTTCGGCGCGCAACTCACGGTCCAGCTGGCCGGCATGACGGTGGGCGCCCGGGATCTGGACCGCGCGGACCTGCTCGGTCCGAGCCTGCTGGCGTGGGCGCTGCTGCATCCGTTCTTCGTCGCGTCGGTCGTGATCGGGTCGTTCGTCCGCAGCGGGGAGTGGCGCGCCGGGGCGGCCTCGTACCGCCGGCGCTGGTGGCGCAGGCGCCGGCGGACCTGGCGGCGCGCGCC
>JBBDSD010000400.1:0-3003 GCA_040905065.1 Trueperaceae bacterium
CCCAGCTCGCGTAGGCGTGCTTCGGCTCCCATCATGTGCCTCCTTCGTGCACGGCGCTTCGTGCGAAGCGCGTCGCTGTCGCACGCGGTCTCGCGCGCGGGCTCACGATCGGTCCTCCGCTGCCGGCGCACGCGGCATCGAATCCGCGAGCCGGTCGGCATGCGCGAATAGGGCGGGCAGTCCTCCCGTATGGAGGAACGCTACGCGTTCGTCCGGCGCGATCGCCCCGGTTCGGACCCGGTCGATCAGTCCGGCGAACGCCTTGCCGGAGTAGATCGGATCCAGCACGATCCCCTCCGTGCGCGCCAGCAGGCCGATCGCTTCGCGCGCTCCGTCGGAGACCGTGCCGTAGCCGTCGCCGACGTAGTCGGTGGTGTTCTCCACGTCGTCCTGCGTCAGGGCCAGTTGCAGGCCCAACCGCTCGGCGGTCTCCTGCGCGATCTCCAGAATCCGTTCGGGCGGGAGGTACGCCTCCTGCGCGGCGGTCATGGGGTTGACGCCCAGCACGCGCGTGTCCAGGCCCAGAGCGCGCGCGCCGACCAGCAGGCCGGCCTGGGTGGATCCTTGCGACGCCGTGACCACGCGGTCCAAGGTTCGCGCACCGTCCGCCACGCCGAGCTGCTGCGTCAGCTCGACGAAGGCGTCGACGTACGCCACCGCCGCCAGTACCAGCGCTTCGCTCGATCCCATCCCGACCGTGTAAGGCGTGCGTCCTTGGGCGCGCAGCGTGCGCGCCAGCTCCCGTTTCGCTTCGACGATGCTCTCGCCCGGCGCGACGGGGTGCAGGATGGGCTGGTGCAGGTGGGTCACCAGGAAGTTGCCCTGCGGGGAAGCGGCGTCCAGTTCGATCCACGGCGTCAGGTGCACCTCGAGCCCCAACTTCGCGCCGGCCGCGACCAGTTGGCGCGACTGGTTCGACTGGGTGGCGGCGCCGTGGATGACGCAGTCGTGTCCGGTGGCGACGGCGTGCCCGAGCACGTACTCCAGCTGCCGCGTCTTGTTGCCGCCGAACGCCAGTCCGGTGGCGTCGTCGCGCTTGACGAACAGATCGACGCCGCCCAGGCGGACACCGGCGCGTGGTGCGTGGTCGAGCGGCGTGGGCAGGTGCGCCAAGCGAACGCGCGGCAGGTCGTGCAGCGCGGAGCGAAGGTGCTCGAAGCGGCGTCGTGCCGTGCGCTCGGGCATGCAGCGGCCGGTCAGGCGGTCCGGTCGTAGCCGGCGAGCTCGAGGGCCGCTTCGGCGACGCGTTCCCGGTCGCCGGAGCTCAGGTTGCTGGTCAGCGGAAGGATCGGTCCCATGTCGGCGATCCCGGCCGTGGTCACCGCGTCGTGCAGAACGCGGATCGGGTTGATGCCGTCGCGCAGGTCCTCGAGCGGCAGGAACCGTTCGCGGACCCGGGCGGCCTCGTCGTACGCGCCGCGTTTGAGGGCGTCCAGCAGGCGCATCGACGCGCGCGGCGCGACGCAGACCGATCCGGAGGTGAAGCCGGGCAGCTCGAAGTCGCGCAGGTGCACGATCGCCGGGCGTTCGCCGATGCCGCTGATCAGGTAGCGCCGATCGACCGTGTCGCACAGGCCCGTCAGGTACGGATCGATGCTCGGGTCGGAGCGCACCACCGCGTACTTGATGGCGCTGACCAGGCCGTCCTCCACCAGGCGCCGCACGCCGTCGATGGTGAGGTAGCCCTCCAACTTGAGGTACAGCACGATCGGCTTGCCCAGCTTCTCGGCGAAGTGGCGCAGACCCGTCTCGACCCCGTCCGGCGTCGCGGCGTTCGTGGCCGGCAGCACCATCGCGGTCGGGAAGTCCAGGTCGCGGAGCACCTCCGCCTGGTCCATCATCGTGCCGTAGGCCGGCCCGGCGGACGGCAGCACCCAACTGTCCTCGCTGGCCGCCTCGATCAGCATCTCGAGGACCGAGGCGTACTCGCTGAGCGCGAGGTTGTAGAAGTTCGCGTTTCCGCCGTACAGCAGGGTGCTCACGCCGCCCTGCTCCAGGTACCGGATCAGCTGCTGGTTGGCCTCTCGGTTCAGCGACAGGTCGTCGTGCCGGGCCAGGGGAGGCACGGCCAGGACCGATGCGGGAATGTCGTCGAAGGTGACCGGTGTCGTCTTCACGGTGCTACGTCCTTTCGCTCCGTCGCCCGCAGGGGGCGGTCAGTGGATGGCCGGTTCCGGCACGGCGGGGCCCGCCTCGAGCAGATCGAAGTCGCAGCCGAGGTGGGCCTGGGTGACGTGCTTGGCGTAGAGGGCGCCGTAGCCGCGCAGGTAGGGAGGCTCGGGCGCGGTCCAGGCGGCGCGACGCGCCGCTAGCTCCTCGTCGCTTACGTGCAGGGTCAGCGCGCGGCCGGGGACGTCCAGCTCGATCTCGTCGCCGCTGCGGACCAGCGCCAGCGGTCCGCCGACGTGCGATTCGGGAGCGACGTGCAGCACGCAGGTGCCGTAGCTGGTGCCGCTCATGCGGGCGTCGGAGATGCGGACCATGTCGCGCACGCCCCGGTCCAGCAGCTTCTTGGGGATCGGCAGCATGCCCCATTCCGGCATGCCCGGCCCGCCCAGCGGTCCCGACGAGCGCAGCACCAGGATCGAGTCCTCGTCGACCTCCAGGTCGTCGCGGTCAATGCGGGCGGCCATGTCGTCGTAGTCGTCGAACACCACGGCGCGCCCGCGGTGCTGCAGGAAGCCGGGGCTGGCGGCGGTCTGCTTGATCACGCAGCCGTCGGGCGCGAGGTTGCCGCGCAGCACCGCGAGCCCGCCCTCGTCGCTGAGCGCGTTCTCCAACGGGCGGATCACGTCGTCGTGGTACGTCTCGGCGCCGGCCACGTTCTCGCCCAGCGTGCATCCGTTGACGGTGGGCGCTGAGAGATCCAGATGGCCGCTCAGCTTCGCCAGCAGCGCCCGCAGCCCGCCGGCGTAGTAGAAGTCCTCCATCAGGTAGGCGCCGGAGGGACGGATGTTGGCGAGGGTCGGCACGCGTCGCGAGATGGCGTCGAACCGGTCCAGA
>JBBDSD010000401.1:0-2992 GCA_040905065.1 Trueperaceae bacterium
CGGCGTCGTCGACGAAGGGGCGTCGCAGGTGACGGCGGTGCTGCTCGCGGCTCCTGGGCTCGACGTCCGACCCGCGCCGGACCGGGACGCGCTTCGCTCGCAGGTCCGGTCGTTCGATGTGGACGGTGGCTTGGTCCTGCCCGCCGGCTTCGACCGCGCCGTGCGCGCGGGCGAACGCCCACCGCTGCAGCTGATCCTGGCGGGCGAGAGCCTGGCGACGGACCCCGCGGGCTGGATGCGGTCCGGGAGGTCGAGGGGCGCGCCTCGCCAGTCGCGGTGCAGGTGATCGCGCGAGGGGACGAGAGCGACCTGAGCGTGTCGCAACGCCTGGTGCCGTTGCTGGTGCTGCTGACGCTGCTGTTGGCGGCGGTGTTCGTCACCTCGTTCGGCATCGTCGAGGAGCGCGAGCGCGGCACGTTGTCCGCCATGCTGGTCACGCCCACCACGTTGGGCGAGGTGCTGGCCGCCAAGGGCGCGTTGGGCCTGGTCCTGGCGATCGCGATGGCGGTCGTCACATTGGCCTTGAACGACGCGCTGTCCGCACGTCCCCTGGCGCTGCTGGCCGGGCTGCTGCTGGGCGCGGTCATGTCGGTCCAGATCGGCCTGATCTACGGGACGCTGGCGAGCGACGCCAAGACGCTGTACACGCTGGTCAAGAGCCTGAACCTGCTGTTGGTCGGTCCGGTGGTCTTCTACCTGTTCCCCGACTGGCCGCAGTGGATCGCCAAGCTGTTCCCCACCTACTGGTTCCTCGATCCGATCTTCGAGGTCGCGGTCCAGGGCGCCGACCTGGCGCAGGTGAGCGGCGATCTGCTGGTCGGTGCCGGGATCTGCCTGGCGCTGGTGCCGCTGATCGCTTGGCTCGCGCGGCGGGCGGAGACGCGAGTGGCCGCAGGCTGAGGCGCCAGCACGGAGCGCGTCGGTGGCCAAAGGTCCCTGGGCGCGCGGCACGCCCGGCGCTAGCCTCGATGCGGAGCGTCGCCGCACGAGATTCGGCGGTGACGGAAAGGACGGCATCGTGGCACGATTCGACGGCAGCATCGCACTGGTCACCGGAGGCGCGCGAGGCATCGGTGCCGCCATCGCACGAGGCCTGGTCGCCGAAGGCGGACGGGTCGTCGTCGCCGACGTGCTCGAGGACGAGGGGCGCGCCCTGGCCGCCGAGTTGGGCGAGGCGGCCACCTTCGTTCGGCTCGACGTCACCTCCGAGGACGGCTGGACGGAGGCGCTGCGGGAGACGGAGGCGTTCGCCGGACCCATCGATCTGCTGGTGAACAACGCCGGCGTGGTGGGGTTCGGTCCGATCGACGCCATGGACACGGACGAGTTCCGCCGAGTCCTGGACATCAACGTCACCGGCGTGTTTCTCGGCATGAAGCACGCCATCCCCTCGCTGCGTCGAGCCGGTCGCGGCACGATCGTCAACGTGTCGTCGACCGCCGGCATGATGGGCTACGCCAACCTGGTCGCCTACGTCGGCAGCAAGTGGGCGGTGCGCGGCATGACCAAGACGGCCGGCCTGGAACTCGGTCGCGACGGCATCCGCGCCATGTCGGTGCACCCCGGACCGATCCGGACCCCCATGACGGAAGGGATGGGCGACGAGTTGGCCGCGACGCAACCGATCCCCCGTTTCGGCGAACCGGACGAGGTCGCCAAGCTGGTGTTGTTCCTGGCCGCCGACGCCACCTTCAGCACCGGTTCGGAGTTCGTGGTCGACGGCGGGGCCCTGCTGGGGCCGCTCACGCCGATCGAGCCTGGCTCCTGAGCCGCGGCGCGCACGACGGAGGGGCGGCACGCGTCGGCGCGCCGCCCCTCCGTCTCCGTCGACGCCGGCCGCTCAGTTCTCGCGCACCGCCACCAGCGACACGCTCTTGACCCCGAAGTCGCGACTGGCCCCCTGCGCCGACGTGGACAGGAAGGCGTAGTCGGGGTTGTCGCGCTGTTCGGCGATCCGCAGGCCCGCCGCCGCCAGGTCGCCCCGGTAGTCGTCGACCTGCGCGGCGCCGCCGATGCACGCGGCCCACAGCGAGGTGTCGCACTTGATCGACTCCGTCAGTGGCTTCTCGGTGACGATGTCGGACAGCGCCAGACGACCGCCGGGCTTCAGCACCCGCGCCAGTTCGCGGAAGGTGGCGGCCTTGTCGGCGGTCAGGTTGATCACGCCGTTGCTGATCACCACGTCGAACGTCGCGTCCTCGATCGGCAGCGTCTCGAGGTAGCCGTGCCGAAACGTGGCCTGCGCGAAGCCGTCGCGCTTCGCTAGCCGGGTCGCCTTGGCCAGCTGCTCGTCGGTCATGTCGATGCCGACCACCGTGCCGCCGGGACCGACCTTGCGGGCGGCGACGAACGAATCCATGCCCGAACCGCTGCCGGCGTCCAGCACCGCCTCGCCCGGACGCAGCGAGGCCAGGTCGAAGTGGAACCCGACGCCGGCGAACGATTGGACCGCTTCCTCGGGCACGCCGTCCAGGTCGGCCGCGTCGTAGCCGAGCCGCAGGGCGAGGTCGCGCCCCATCTCGAAGTGGAACTCGCCGTCGGGCCGGTCGGCCACCTGCTGGTAGACGTCCTTCACCTTGCCGCGGAGCTCTTCGACGTCGATCGGTTGCATGGTCACGGTCGATCCTCCTCGTTCCGGTCGTCGTAGGGATGGGTCGTTCGGGCGAGCGTTCCGGGACCGGTCCGGAACGCTCCGGGGACGTGCTTCGCTTACGACCGTGCAAGGAACGGCACTACCGAGGCGTTACCGCGCTACCTCCGAACGACCGCGTCGCGGAGCCGGAAGCGCTACCGTGAGCGCATCATGCGACTGTCGACGCTGGGGGAATTGCGGCTGGACGGTGCCGACCTGGCGCGTCCGAAGCCGCTCCTGCTCCTGACCTACCTGGCGTTGGAGGGGCCGAGGTCCCGGCGCCACCTGGCCAACCTGTTCTGGCCGGACGGTGCCGACCCGCTGCGCAGCCTGGCGGTGGCGTTGACCCGCCTGCGCCAG
>JBBDSD010000402.1:0-2976 GCA_040905065.1 Trueperaceae bacterium
CTGGTAGCGCGGGTGGGTGAGGCGCTGCGTCAACTCGCCGTCGTCGGTGAGCAGCAGCAAGCCTTCGCTGTCCAGGTCCAGGCGACCGACCGGGTGCAGCCCCGGCACCGCGGGGACCAGGTCCATCACGGTGCGGCGGCCGCGGTCGTCGCCGACGCTGCTGAGCACGCCCGCCGGCTTGTGCAGCATCAGCACGGTGGCGCGACCGGCGCGCGTGATCGGTGTGTCGTCCAGCCGCACCTCGGCGCCGGGCGGCACCTTCGACCCGAGCTGGGCGACCTCGCCGTTCACGGTGACGCGACCGTCCACGATCCACGCCTCCGCCTTGCGGCGCGACGGGGCGGCGCCGGCGCGCGCCAGCCAGCGTTGCAGGCGTTCGCTCTTGTCGCTCACGACCGGCGTCCGTCGTGCAGCAGCGTGCCGTGCGCGACCAGAACGGCGCTGCCGCCCACCTCGACCGCGACGTCGGCCAGATCGTCGTCGTGGCCCCCGTTCGCCGCTCCTCTCGCCTGCACGTCCTTCGGCTGCGCGTCGCTGGCGTCCGGGCGTCGCATGCGCAGGGCGATCCGCGACGGTCGCCCCATCTCGACGCCCTGCAGCGAGGTCACGCACGTGGGCCGCCCGGCGCTGGGGGCGGGTCGTTGCGCGTGGCGGATCAGGTAGGCGCCCAGCGGTCCGTGGGCGCTGCCGGTGCCGGGATCCTCGATCATGCCCAGCACCTCGCCGAACATGCGTGCGCGGACCGGTCCGCCGCCGCTGGGCGGCACGAACGCCAGCACCGCGCGGTGCTCGGGATCGATCCAGGACGGGTCCAGGTCGGCCAGCCGCAGCCAGGCTCGGGCAAGGACCGTCTCATGGCGGAGCGGCACCAGCAGGAACGGGTTGCCGGCGCTCCACGCTTCGATCGGTAGCGACGCGTGCAGGTCGGGCAGGTGCAGCCCCAAGGCGGCGGCGACCCGCTCGCGGGCCGCCACGCGCGCCGTGCGGCGCGGTCGTCCCTGGTCCATCCAGGCGCTCACCAGGCGGCCGTCTTCGTCGCGGTCCAGGCGGACCTGGGTGGGTCCGGCTCGGAGGCCGACCTGCAGGCGGGCACCTTGGGCCCGACCGGCGGCGTCGAGGGCGAAGGCGGCTCCGATGGTGGGGTGGCCGGCCATCGGCAGTTCGCGGGTGGGGGTGTGGATCCGGAGGCGGGGATCGTCGCCGTCGCCGTGCTGCACGAACACCGTCTCGGAGAGGGCGAACTCGCGGGCCCAGCGCTGACGCGCCTCCTTCGGCAGCCCGACGTCGTCGTGCACGACGGCCAGGGCGTTTCCTTGCAGCGGCGCTTCGGCGAACACGTCCCAGATCTCGTACCTCATGCGGGGGAGCCTACCCGAGCGTGCCGTGGGAGCGGGGTAGGCTCTCCGCCATGCACCCTCCCAAGATCGATGTCTACGCCGACCTGCTGCTCGACTACTGCGCCCGCGTCGCCAAGGGCGACGTGGTGGCCCTGAACGTGGAGACGCCCGCTATGCCGCTGGCCCGTGCCCTGGTGCGCGGCGTTCTGTCGCGGGATGCGATTCCGCGGCTGCACCTGACCTACCCGGAGTGGACGCAGGACCTGGTCGCGTGCGCCGGCGACGGCTTCCTGGACTCCGCGCCGGAGATCGAGCTGCACGAGATCCGCGCCACCGACGCCTACGTGCGGGTGGCGGCGCCGACCAACAGTCGCGCGTTGCAGGACGCCGATCCGCAGGTGCTGGGCCGGATCGAGTCGCGGCAGCGTCCGGTGCAGGACCACCGCGTGGCGCACACGCGCTGGGTGGGCACGCTCTTCCCCACCGCTTCGGGCGCGCAGGACGCCGGCATGAGCCTGGATGCGTTCGAGCGTTTCGTGTTCGGCGCGATGCACCTGGACGCCGACGATCCGGTGGCGGCGTGGGGCCGGGTCGAGGCGCGTCAGGCGCGCCTGATCGAACGCCTCGCGGCCGCGAACGAGGTGCGGATCCGCAACGAGCACAGCGACGTGCGACTGCAGGTCGGGGGTCGCACCTGGATCAACAGCGCCGGCCGCCGCAACATGCCCTCGGGCGAGGTGTTCACCGGTCCGATCGAGGACAGCGCCGAGGGCACGATCTACTTCGACGTACCCAGCTACGTCTCCGGCCAAGTGGTGCGGGGCGTCACGCTCCGGTTCGAGGCAGGCCAGGTGGTCGAGGCCCACGCCGAGCAGGGCCAGGCGCTGCTGGACGAGCGTCTGGAGCGCGATCCGGGCGCGCGGCGCTTGGGGGAGCTGGGGATCGGCACCAACGACGCCATCCACCGGCCGATCGGCAGCACGCTCTACGACGAGAAGATCGGCGGCACGGTGCATCTGGCGCTGGGCCGGAGCTACGCCGAGTCGGGCGGCACGAACCAGAGCGCGATCCACTGGGACCTGATCGCCGACCTGCGGCGCGGGGGCGAGGTGACGCTGGACGGCGAGCCGTTCCAGCGCGACGGGCGGTTCGTGGACGAAGGCTGAGCGGAGCGGTCTCCGGTCAGCCGGCCAGGGTGGCCTGGACGTCGATGCTGATGCGGACCTCTTCGGAGACCATCAGCGAGCCGGCCTCCAGCACCTGGTTCCAGGTGAGACCCCACTCCTTGCGGTTGATCTTGGTCGACGCCGTGGCGGCGCGGCGGGTCATGCCCCAGGGGTCGGTGATCGACTCGCCGATCTCGGCTTCCAGCGTGACGGGGCGCGTCTCGCCGGCCATGGCGAGGTCGCCGTGCAGCAGGTAGCGGCCGTCGCCGCGGTCCTCGACCTGGTCGGACGTGAAGACGATCTTCGGGTTCGTCTCGGCGTCGAAGAAGTCGGCGGAGCGCAGGTGTTCGTCGCGGTCGTGGGTGCCGGTGGTGATCGAGGCGGTGTCGATCTCGACGTGGACGGCGGTGGGGGTGCCGTCGTCGGCGGATTCGATCGTGCCGCCGACGTGTTCGAAGCTGCCGCGCACGGTG
>JBBDSD010000403.1:0-2964 GCA_040905065.1 Trueperaceae bacterium
GGCCCGGGCCAGCCGCAGCGAGCGCCGCGCGACGCCGCGCGGGGTGGCCCACGACCGATCGCTGCGCAGCGACGGGGGCAGAGCGAAGATCGGACCGTCCTCGTCCAGCAGATGCAGCGGAGACCCACGCTCGGCCGCGGCGCGACGCGCGACCGCCGCCGCTTCGCCGCGGACCCCACTGACGACCGGTACGCCCGGACGGATCGCTTCCGCCTTGTCGCGGGCCACGTCCAGGAGCGTCGGGCCCAGCTGGTCCAGGTGGTCGGCCCCTACGTGGGTGAGGACCACCGCCACCACGTTGCCGACGGCGGCGGTCGCCGCCCCCCCCCCCCCCCCCGCCCCGACGCCCGCTTCGAGCACCGCCCATGTCGCCCGCCGGTCGGCCGCGACGCGCAGCGCCAACGCCAGCGTCAGTTCGAAGAAGGCGGCGTCCAGCGGGGGATCGAGGGACCACGCCCGCTGAAGGCCGCTCAGGAGCTCGTCGGTGCGGATCTCGACGCCCGCCACGGCGATGCGTTCCTCGAACCGTTCGACGTGCGGCGAGAGGAACCGGAGCGGACGTTCGCCGGCAGCGGTCAGTCCCGCCGCGACGCGCGCTGCCACGGTGCCCTTGCCGTTGGTGCCGACCACGTGCACCACCGGTGGGGGTGGCGGCAACTCGAGCCGCGTCAACACGGTGCGCATGCGCACCGAATCGCGCGGCGCACCGCCGCGCGTGCTGGCGAACAGGCGCGCCAGGGCCCGCTCCCGTCGCGCCTCTTCGCTGGGCGTCGCGCCCGCCTCAGCCGCGGGAGCGTCCCTCATCGTCGTTCCCGCCGGATCCGCCGCGGGAGCGGCCGCCGCGCCCGCGGCGGCGGCGCTTGCGGCGCTTGCCCTTGCGGCCCCGTCCGGCGTCGTGGTCCACGTCCCAGTTCGGTAGCGACGCGTCGCTACCGATCGACGTCAGGTACGCGTCGATCCGGCCGTCGGGCGTGCGTTGGCTCAGCTTCAGGATCGCGTGCGGCGGCGCCACGTCGATCCACGCCCAACTCCCGCCGGGGTGCAGCAGGTAGGTCCGAGCCCGTTTCGGACCGAGGTCGGTGTCCAGGTCGATCTCGCCCAGCGCCAGCGCTTCGACCGTGCTGCCCAGCATGGGAATGCGGATCCTCTCGGCGTCGGCTGGTGCCCTCCGCAGCTCGCGAAGCATCGACAGCGGATCGCGGAACGGCTGCAGGTACGGTGTCTCGGCCGACTCGGCGTCGCTCCGTTGGAAGCGGACCAGTCCGTCGCGACCGTCGAACTCGATGCGAAAACTGCGTTGGCCGCTGCGATCGTGCGTGCGTTCGGTGTACTCGTAGCTGGTGCCCTTGTCGCGGTGGCAGCGGCTCAGCTGCACGACCTGCGCCTTGGGAAGCGGCCCTTCGAAGCGGGCGTCGCCTTCGAGCCGGACCTGGCGGCCCTCCTCCTTGGCGCGGAGCACCTGGCGGCCCGCCGCGACGCCGCGCACTTCGAACCGGTAGCCGTGCACCTCGACGGACACGCGGCGAGCGTAGCACGAGCCCGCTCGCCGCTCTCTCGGCAGCTTCGGGTAGGCTGCGGCATGCTCGATCCCACCCTGGTCCGCGAACACCCCGAGACCGTCCGCCGCGGCGTCCGCACGAAACGCATCGACGGTGCCGAAGCAGCGCTGGACGCGCTGCTGCTGGCGGACGAGGAGCATCGCCTGCTACGCCGTGAGCTCGAGGGACTGCAGGCGCGTCGCAACGCCGACAGCAAGGAGATCGGCGCCCGCAAACGGGCGGGGGAGGGCGCCGACGACCTGATGCGCCGCGTCGCGGAGGTGTCGGCCGAAGCCAAGCGGCTCGAGGAGCGCGAACGCGCGCTGCGCGAGCGGATCGGCCGGCTCCGGCTGGAGCTGCCGAACCTCCCCCACGACAGCGTGCCGGTCGGCGAGAGTCCGCACGACAACGTCGTGGTCCACGAGCGGCCGGGGGTCGACCAGGTCGGGGATCCGGAGCCGCACTGGAGCTACATGGAGCGCAAGGGCTGGCTGGACCAGGAAGCCGGCCACCGCATCGCCGGGAGCGGCTTCATGGTCCTGCGCGGCAACGGGGTGCGGCTGGCCCGCGCTCTCGAGTCGTACTTCCTGGCCCGATTGGCCGATCAGGGGTTCGAGGAGGTGCGCGTTCCGGTGTTGGCGAACGAGGCGAGCGCGACGGCCACCGGGCAGCTTCCCGACAAGGAAGGGCAGATGTACCGCGTCGACGACGGGTTCTACCTGATCCCGACCTCCGAGGTGTCGGTCACGAACCTGCACCGGGACCAGATCCTCGATGCCGACGCGCTCCCGATCCGGTACTGCGCCCTGACCCCCTGCTTCCGGCGCGAGGCGGGCAGCCACGGCAAGGAGGTGCGCGGCCTGAACCGCGTGCACCAGTTCGACAAGGTCGAGATGGTGGCGTTCACGACCGCCGAGCAGGGCTACGCCATGCTGGAGACGATGACGGAACTTGCGGAGGAGCTGCTTTCGGCGTTGGGTCTGCGCTACCGCCGGTTGCTGATGTGCAGCGCGGACATGGGATTCACGCAGGCCAAGAAGTACGACCTGGAGGCGTGGAGCCCGGCGCAGGACCGCTGGCTCGAGGTCAGCAGCATCAGCCACCTGGGCGACTTCCAAGCGCGGCGTCTGCAGACGCGTGCGCGACCGGGCGGCGGCGGCGCGTCCGGTCGGACCCAGCCGGTCCACACCCTGAACGGAAGCGCGCTCGCCCTGCCGCGCACCATTGCCGCGCTGGTCGAGACGTACCAGACGGCGGAGGGCGAACTGGCGCTTCCCGACGTGCTGGTGCCGTACCTGGGTAGCGAACGGCTTCGCTGACGCGGTCGTCGTCGATCTGCTGGCGTCGTTCAGCCGTCGTCGGCGGCGGTACGGGGGACCCGCAGGCGACCCGCCTCGACGCCGTGCGCCGCTGCGGTGACCTGATC
>JBBDSD010000404.1:0-2950 GCA_040905065.1 Trueperaceae bacterium
CGCCCGACTCGAAGCGGGCCAGTTCGCGGGTGTCCAGCTCGCGGGTGCTGGCCACGGCCACCACGCGGGAGAGGCCGACGGGAGCGTCGACGTTGAAGGTGTAGCCGGCGTTCTGCGGCGGGTAGGTACGCGTCTCGCCCGCCCGCAGGCGGTGGTTCTCGTCGAACCGGTTGGGCAGGATCTGCACCACGCGGCCGTCGGCGCGGAGGCTGTACAGGTACACGTAGGCGTCGCGGTCGACGGAGACGCTGATGCGAATCCGTTCCCCGATTTGGTAGCCGGGCGAGGAGCCGCTCTTGTCGAGGGACACGTCCACCCCGAAGGTCGGATTGGGGTTCACGACGATGGCGCGCGGTTCGAAGCGGACCTCCTGCGCTACGGCCGTGAGGCCTGCGGCGGCGAGAAGGAGGAAGGCGAGCGTTGCGAGGATCCGTTGCACGGTGGGCCCCCTTTCTGTCTCGGAAGGTAGCACGCTCTCCCGGACGCGAAGATGACCGATGCCTGAACGCCCCTTCACGGGGAGGTGCGCGAGGCCCGTTCCGGCGTCCTGCCCGCCGGGGTAGCATCCACGCCATGACGCATCGAATCTTCGCGGTCGCGCTGGCGGCCGTCCTGACCGGCCTCGCTTGGGCCCAACCACCGAACGTCGACGCCTTCGTCGAGGAGGTGATCACGACCGCCGAAGCGATCCAGGACTCGCAGTTCCTGGCGCTGGGTCGCCTGATCGACGGGGACGGGAGCGAGATCCCGCTGGAGCTCGAGGTGCAGCTGGTGCCGGGCGCCTCGGTGGCCAGCGTGTACATCGTGCAGCCGGACGCGCTCGCGGACAACATCATCGTGCTGCAGGGGGACGCGGTCTACAACTACACCTTCCTGACGCACCAGATCACGATCTTCGACAGCGACGACCCGGACGCGCTGGGCGGCCTGATCGGCGTGGACGACGCAGCGGACGACCTGGACGTCGACGCCACCTTCGACGTGCGGCACCACCTCGCCGCGTTCGAGCCGGCCCTGGTCGGCGAGGAGGACACGCCGTACGGCCCGGCCTGGGTGGTGCGGTTCGACAACGCCGACGAGGACGCGCAGGTAGCGTCGTTCGACGCGGTGGTGCCGACGTCGACGATGCTTCCGTACACGTTCCGCGTCCGCAACGCCGACGGCGAGATCTGGGCCGAACTGGCGTTCGAGAACCTGGTTCTCGATCAGGGGCTCACCGCCGACGAGGCGGCGTACCTGCCGGAGGACGCCGAACGGATCGACCTGCGCGACTGACGCGCAGGTCGCAGGCGACCGGCTTAGCGCGCGTCCGCGTCGTCAGGCGTCGTCGCGCGGGCCGACCATCCGCTCGGGCACCACCGCAGCATCGAACTCCGCCTCGGTCAGGTGGCCGAGGTCCAGCGCCGCTTC
Source organism: Trueperaceae bacterium (assembly GCA_040905065.1). GTDB lineage: Bacteria > Deinococcota > Deinococci > Deinococcales > Trueperaceae > SLSQ01. Next base: position 1,411 of record JBBDSD010000404.1, read on the forward strand.
CTTGAGGGTGGTGCCGTCGGCGTGCGCCTTCTGCGCGATCTCGGCGGCGGCGTAGTAGCCCACCTGGGCGTTCAGCGCCGTGACCAGCATCAGGGAGTTGTCCAGGTGCATGCGGATCCGCTCCGGTGCGGGCTCGATCCCGCGCGCGCAGTTCGCGTCGAAGGCGGCGCAGGCGTCGCCCAGCAAGCGTGCGGACTCCAGCAGGTTGCGGATCATGACCGGCTTGAACACGTTCAGTTGGAAGTGACCGTGCGTGCCGCCGACGGTGGTCGCGACGTCGTTGCCGATCACCTGGGCGCAGACCATGGTCAGTGCTTCCGACTGGGTGGGGTTCACCTTGCCCGGCATGATCGAGCTGCCCGGCTCGTTGGCGGGGATCGTGATCTCGCCGATCCCGCAGCGCGGCCCCGACACCAAGAGTCGCACCGCGTTGCCAACGTGCATCGCCGAGACCGCCAGGCGCTTGAGCGCGCCGGACGCCTCGACCACAGCGTCGTGCGCGCTGAGCGCCTCGAACTTGTTCGGGGCGGTCACGAACGATCGGCCGGTGAGCTCGGCGATCTTCTCGGCGACCGCCGCATCGAACCCGCGCGGAGCGTTCAGGCCGGTCCCGACCGCGGTGCCGCCCAGCGCCAGTTCGTACAGGCGTGGCAGCGTCGCCTCGACCGCGGCGACACCGTTCTCCAGCTGCGTCGCCCAGCCGGAGATCTCCTGCCCGAGCGTGAGCGGGGTGGCGTCCATCAGGTGGGTGCGACCGATCTTCACGACGTTTTGATGCGCTTGGGCCTTGGCCCGCAGCGTGGCCGCCAACGCACGGACCTGGGGCAGCATGCGGCCTTCGATCGCCTCGACGGCGGCGATGTGCATGGCGGTCGGGAAGGTGTCGTTCGACGACTGCGACCGGTTCACGTCGTCGTTCGGGTGCAGCGGATCCTTGCTGCCCATCGTGCCGCCCAGCTTATCGATGACGCGGTTGCTGATCACTTCGTTGACGTTCATGTTCGACTGCGTGCCCGATCCGGTCTGCCACACGACCAGCGGGAAGTGCTCGTTCAGATCGCCGGCGATGATCTCGTCGCACGCCTCGGCGATCCAGGTCGCCTTCTCCCGCGGGAAGTCCGTGAGTTCGGCGTTGACCAGCGCGGCCGCCTTCTTCAGCACCGCGAACGCCCGCACGATCTCGGGCGGCATGCGGTGCCGGTCGTCGCCGATCGGGAAGTTCTGGATCGACCGTTGCGTCTGGGCGCCCCAGTAGCGGTCGGCCGGCACCTGGATCTCGCCCAGGGTGTCCGTCTCGGTCCGAAAGTCGCTCATGGCGGCATGCTACCCCGTCGCTCGTTGGTCCCCCTGTCCCAGCAACTGCGTCAGCGCGTCGGCCAGGCCGTCGCGCCAGAACGTCCAGTTGTGGCCCGCCGAACGCGTCGCGAAGCGGTAGGCGTCGGTCCGGTCCGCCAGGTGCGGCGCGACCTGCTCGTTCACGTCGTGCAGCCAGTCGAGGGTGCCCACCTCGTGATGGACGCGCCACGGCAGCGCCGCGTCG
>JBBDSD010000405.1:0-2947 GCA_040905065.1 Trueperaceae bacterium
ACGGGTGAGGATATTGAAGGTGGTTTGTTTTCCGTCGTCGGCGGTGGCCGTGACGGAGGCGCCGTCCGCAGCGAAGCGTGCGGCGCCCCGCACGGTGCCGAGGGGGTCGGACGCGTCCAGGCTGGCCTGCACGGCCAGCGTGCCCGTCAGCGGTTCCGCGGTGCCGGCGAGCGTCACGGGGTGGTCGCGCAGGCGCAGGTCCAGCCGGCCGTCCGCGAAGGTGGCCTGCAGCGCCGGGCCCTCCGCCTCGATCGTGGCGCCCTGCGGGTTCGGGCCGGCGGACAGGAACGGCAGGGTGGCGCGCAGCTGGGCGCGTAGCGGGTCGCTACGCACGCCGGCCAGATCGATGGCGTCCAGCGTCAGGTCGCCCGTCAGGCGGCTGCCGTCCGGTCGCAGCGGGTCGAAGGTGCCGTTCGCGATCGACGCGATCAGGGAGCCGCCCGCAGCGGTCTCGTTGGGGCCGCCGTCCGGTCCGCCCGGGAGGTGCATCCGGACCGGCGCCAACGTCCAGCGGAGCGGGGGTGCGTCGTCCGGCGCCCCATCCAGCCCTCCGTCCGGTCCAGCGTCCGGTGCGGCGGCGAACGGGAAGCGGCCCCGGACCGACCAGGGGCCGAAGCGACCGTCCACGTCGTGCAGGGTGGCGCCCTCCAGGCGGGCGGAGAGCGAGCCGCGCAGATCCAGCGGCGCCAGCCGACCCTCGACGTCGGTGCCCAGCAGGGCGAGGCCCGGTACCGCCTCGCGCGGCAAGGGGACCGATTCGGGCGAGGTGAGCGACATTCGCAGGGTGGGCGTGGCGACCGGACCGCTGGCAGTCAGCTCGATCGCTTCGGGGCCGGACAGCCAGGGGGCCAGCTCGGTCAGGCGGACGGTGCCGTCGACCTCGCCGCCTTGCAGGGCGGCGGCGCCCTGCAGCGTGCCGCCGTAGGCGCGCCCGTCCACGAACGCGGAGAGCGTGCCTCCAGTGATCTCGCCGTCGATCTGGAACGTCACGTCGCGCCCGTCGCGCGACCGTTCGCCCGGCGCGGTCAGGACCGGTGCGGGACCGGGCGGGGGAGGCGCGAGCGCTTCTACGGCCGGAAGGGCCTCCGCGGTGACGGGCGGGCGATCGTCGCCCGGGGCGGGGGTCCCTGCGAACGCCTCGTAGCCGGCCTCCCCGAACGCCGCGCCGGTCAGGCGGAAGGTGCCGCCGCCGTCCGCACCGGTGCGGAAGCGAAGCTCGCCGTCCAGGTCGTGCGCGGGACCGAACGTAGCGTCTTCCGTGCGCACCACCCAGGTGAGCGCACCTTCGCGCTCGCGGGCGTCGATCGCCCAGCGGCCGCCGAAGCCGGCGCCGTGCCCCTCGATCGACAGGCCTGGGCCGGTGGCGAAACGGACCTCGTCGCTGCGCAGGGTGAACGGCCGCCCGTCCAGGGTGCCCGTGCCCTGCGCCGAGGCGCGAACGTCCACCTGGGTCCAGCCGGCGGCGTGGGCGGTGACCAGCGCCTCCCCCTGGGGTACCAGGTTGCCGGGCAGCGCGACCGGCGAGATCCAGGCGGTGGCGGTCGCCAGGTCGGGCGTGCCGTGCAGGGTGGCGCTCCAGCGAGCGTTCGCGACGTCCACGCGGCCGTTCACGGCGACCGGCCCGCCCATTCCGACGCCGCTCAGTTCTGCTTGAATCAGGCCGCCGTCCATGCGGACCGGCCCCTGCAGCTGGTCGACCTGCAGGTCGTACCAGTCGATCGCTCCGTCGCGAATGTCCGCGCGAATCTCGAGGCCCCGGTCGGGGATCCAGCGGACGGTGCCGTCGACCTGGCCGGCCTGCGCGCCGTCCCACCACTGGCGCGCGATGCGGACATGGGCGTCGCGCACCTCGGCGTCCAGACGGAACGGGTCCAGCCCCACGTCGGCGTCGAAGGTCAGCGCACCGTCGGGCGTGGCTACGCGACCGGAGGCCTGCAGACGGCGACCTTGTCCGCCCACGCTCAGGTCCTCGAGGCGCAGGTCGGGCAGGGTGTACGGCACGTCGTCCACCGTGACGCGCAGGTTGTGCAGGTCCAACTCGCGCAGTTCGGGCTGGACCGGTAGGCCGCGGCCGGTCGCGTCGGGGTCACCGGCCGGGAAGCCACCGACGTCGACCGCGACGTCCGCCCCGTCGATCCCGATCCAGAGCGGCAGTTCGCCGGTCAGGAGGGCGGGCGCGAACCACCCCAGGCGGGCGTCCTCCAGGTGAACGTTCAGGCCGGGGCCGACCACGCGTAGGCCGGAAAGAGTCAGGGCACGCCACGGATTGCCGCCGCTGGCCTCCCAGCTCACCGCGTACCCGGCGCCGTCGGCCGCGCCGGCCGCGACGTCCAGCAACCGTTCGCGCGCCCACGGGGTCGCAGGGAGCAGGGCCGCCGCCAGGACCAGCGTCGCGAGCAGCAGCAGGAGGATCGTGAGGGAGCGTCTAGGCATCTTCGAGGCGCGGCCGTGACCGGCCGGGAACGGCATGCTAGCACCGTGCCTGATGAGGATTCGTCGCGCCCACGCAAGCCAGGTGTCGCCGTCCGCGACGCTCGAACGCGCGCCGAATCGCCCCAACCTGGGGCTGCGCTGGCCTGCGGTAGCATGCCGTCGTGAGCGACGCGCCGAACCGATCCGACCCCGGCCGGACCGAACGCCTGACCGCCCTGATCGAGGGGCGCGTGCAAGGCGTCGGCTACCGCGCCTTCGCGCAGCGCCGCGCCATCGACCTGGGCCTCGCCGGCACCGCCGAGAACCTGCCGGACGGCCGGGTCGAAGTGGTCGCCGAAGGGCCCCGCAGCGAACTGGATCAGTTGCTGGTATTCCTGCGGCGCGGGCCGTCCCACGCCAAGGTCACCTCGGTCGAGACCCACGTCAGCGAAGGGGGCGGGCTGGATGGCTTCTACGTCTACTGACCAACCCGCTGGGCCTCCGGCCGCCACCGCACGGGTGCCGGACCCGCTAC
>JBBDSD010000406.1:0-2938 GCA_040905065.1 Trueperaceae bacterium
CGCAGCGTGGCGCGGCGGCGGGCCCGGTAGAAGTCGCTGGCCGCCGCGGCCGCGCCGCCCGATAGGTCGCTCATGCCCCGCATTCTGCCACGCGCTCCAGGCTGCGCCGACCGACGCGACGGCCGTCTGCTACGATTCGCAAGATGTCCAGCGACCGATCCACGACCGACGGGGGCGCCTTCTACGCCACCACCCCGATCTTCTACGTCAACGCCGAGCCGCATATCGGGCACGCCTACACCACCATCCTGGTCGACGTCGCCACCCGCTACCGGCGCCTCGCCGGCGATGACGTCTACTTCCTGACCGGCACCGACGAGCACGGCGAGAACATCCAGAAGGCGGCCGACGCCGCCGGCATGTCGCCGCAGGCGTACACCGACCGGGTGGCCGGCGCCTTCCGCGACGCGTGGGACAAACTGGACATCCGCTACGACGCCTTCATTCGCACCACCGAGGAGCGCCACAAGAAGGTCGTGCGCGAGGTCCTGCAGCGCGTCTACGACCAGGGCGACATCATCTACGGCGAGTACGGCGGCCTCTACTGCGTCCGCTGCGAGCGCTACTACACGGAGAAGGAGCTCGGCGACGACGGTCTCTGCCCCCAGCACGAGATCGCCCCGGAGTACCGCAGCGAGGCGAACTACTTCTTCCGCATGGAGAAGTACCGCCCCTGGCTGCGCGAGCAGCTGGAGACGAACCCCGACCTGATCCGGCCCGCCGGCTACCGCAGCGAAGTGCTGTCGATGCTGAAGGAGCCGATCGGCGACCTGTCGATCAGCCGACCGCGCAGCCGCGTACCGTGGGGCATTCCGCTGCCGTGGGACGAGGAGCACGTCACCTACGTCTGGTTCGACGCGTTGATCAACTACTACAGCGCCGTCGCCAGCGAAGGCCTCGAGGACCGCTACTGGCCGCACGTCGAGCACTTCATCGCCAAGGACATCGTCAAGCCGCACGGCGTGTTCTGGCCCACCATGCTCAAGGCGGCCGGCATCCCGCTGTACCAGCACCTCAACGTGCACGGCTACTGGCTGATCGAGGACCGCAAGATGAGCAAGTCGCTGGGCAACGTGGTCCGTCCGCTGGACCTGGCGGAACGGTACGGCAACGACGCCTTTCGCTACTTCCTGATGCGCGACATGACGTTCGGTCTGGACGCCAGCTTTCACGAGCTGGGGCTGGCGGAGCGGATCAACTCCGACCTCGCCAACGACCTGGGCAACCTGCTGAACCGCACGCTGGGCATGCTGGGCAAGTACCGCGACGGCGTGGTGCCCGCCTTCGGTCCGCTGGACGACGCCGCCACCGAGTTGCGCGACGCGTTCCTGGCGATCCCGCCGCGCCTGCGGCGCCAGATCGAGGAGCTGCAGTTCGACCGCGCCATCGCCGGCGTGATGGAAGCGGTCCGCAAGGCGAACAAGTACGTCAGCGACGCCGCTCCGTGGCAGCTCGCCAAGGATCCGGAGGCGTCCGATCGGCTGGACACCGTGCTGCGGTCGTGCCTCGAAGCGCTGCGTTGTGCGTCGGTCCTGCTCGATCCGGTCCTGCCGGGCAAGATGGCCGAACTGCGGCGCCAGCTGGGTACGGACGCCAACGTGACGTTGGCCGACGCGGAGCGGTGGGACGGACTCCCGGACGGCACCGTCACGCAGCGGGGCGACCCGCTCTTTCCGCGCATCGATCTACACGCACTCAAGGCCACCATGGAGGGCGCCGCGAGCACGGCCGGGGCCGTGCCGGACGCCTCAGCCGACGGTGCGGCCGCGACCGACGATGCGGACCCCGCCCCGCCGGTCGCGTTCGAGCAGAAGCCGGAGATCGACATCGACGCCTTCGCCAAGCTGGACCTGCGCGTGGGCGAGGTGATCGCCTGCGAGGCCCACCCGAAGGCGGACCGCCTGTTGGTGCTGACCGTCCGCGTCGGGACCGACGAGCGCACCATCGTGTCCGGCATCCGCGAGCACTACGCACCGGAGGAACTGGTCGGCCGCAAGGTGGTGATCATCGCCAACCTGGCGCCGGTCAAGCTGCGCGGCGTCTGGTCGCAAGGGATGGTGCTCTCCGCCGAAGACCCGGACGGGCGGCTTTCGCTGGTCGCGCTGCACCGCGACGCGCCCGCGGGCAGCGAGGTGCGCTGAGCGGCGGCGTCGTCGCGATCGTGCCCGTTCCGGGTTTCCGGTACGGCGTGACGCGTCTCCGGCGGGTCAGTCGGAGGTGCGGCCCTCGCTCGCGTCCGGCCGGAACCTGGAGGACGCGTCCGCGCCGGGGGGCCGCGCGAAGCGCACGCCCATCGCCCGCAGGACGGTCTTGGCGCGCGTCACCAGGTCGCTCCGGAAGGCGACCTGGTCGCGCGCCTCCAGCGGGTAGCCCTTGAGTTGGTAGCGGCTGCCCCACGGCTCGTCGCGGAGCACCACCGCGACCGGACGCCGCACGTCCAGCCAGGGGCTGGTCCACAGCACGTCGCGCAGGCGTGCGCCCACCGCGGCAGCGTCGTGATCCGGTGCGACCCACACGTCGGTGACCACCATCAGCGACCGCTCGCCGTCGTTGGCGTTGGCGATCTCGTCGGTCCACAGCACCCCGTGTGGCACGGTGACCACGTCGTCGGCCAGCGTGACGATCTCGATGGCGCGAATACCGACGCTGCGCACCTCGCCGTAGTGCGATCCGATCCGGACCCAGTCCCCCTGCCGGTACGGCGCCTCGGTGATGGCGACGATGCCGGCCACCAGGCTGCCGACGTAGTCCTTGAGCGCGAAGCCGACCGCGATCCCCACCGCGCCCAGCAGTGCGATCACGTTCTGCGTGGTGGGCGCGATCACGCGCGGCACGACGTAGACGATGACCGCCAGCGCGATCGTCAGGCGCGCCAACGGCACGACCTGCAGCAGGCGGACCCGCAGGTCGCGACCGTCAAGGGCACGGTGCCGTTCTC
>JBBDSD010000407.1:0-2924 GCA_040905065.1 Trueperaceae bacterium
TCCCAGACGGTGGCGCCCTGCCCGCGAGCGAGGAACGGCGGGGTGCCGCCCACGCTTCCGAAGGCGCGCACGGGGGAACTGACGCCGCCCGGAATGACGCGCCGGGCGCGATCGAACAGTCGTTGCGAACGGGTCGTGTCCATGACGGCATGTTCGCACGCGCGACCGGCGCCCGTGGGTCGGCTACGCGCCTTGGTATCCTCGTGGGGACCTGGGGCCGCCGCGGCGGGCGCGGCCCCCGCACGGTCCTCCGGGGAGGCTCAGGTGGAAACGATCTTGCTGCTGCAGTCGCTGGCCCATCCGGTGCTGAACATTGTGGCGTTGGCGCTCACGAACCTCGGTTCCGAAGAGGCGTACATCGTGATGCTGTTGATCACCTACGTGGCGATCGACGCACGGGCCGGACGGATCCTGGGCCTGGCGCTGCTGGGCAGCTTCTACCTCAACCAGGTCCTGAAGGACCTGTTCGACACCACGCGGCCGTACCTGCTCCATCCCGAGCTGCTGCTGGGCGGCGAAGCCGCCGCCGGTACCGCACCCGGCCCGGCGTTCCCCAGCGGACACGCCCAGAGCGCGACCACCTTCTGGGGCCTGGCGGCGGCGTTGCTGCGACGACGCTGGTTCACGGGCTTGGCGCTGCTCCTGATCGCGCTGGTCTCGGCCACGCGCCTCTACCTGGGCGTGCACTGGCCGATCGACGTCGCCGGCGGCATCCTGATCGGCCTGGCGGTGGTGGTGGCGGTGATGGCGCTGGTGATCCGGCGTCCGCGGCTGGGTCCGGTCACGCTGGTGGCGCTGCTGGTGGTCGTGCCGTTGGTCCTGCATCTGGCGTGGCCCACGCCGGAGAGCGGGATCATCGCCGGCGCCTTCGTGGCGTTCGCTACCGCGCCGCTGCTGTTCCCGTACCGGGCGGAGGGGTCGGTCGCAGGGCGGACCGGCACGGCCGTGCTCGGTCTGGCGTTGACGTTCGGGTGGTTGACGGCCACCAGCGTGCTGCTCCCGGACGAGCTGAAGGAGCACGTGCTGGTCGCGCCGGCGCGCTACCTGCTGCTGGGGTGGGCCGGCCTGATCGCCACGCCCTGGCTGGCCGCGAAGATCGGGCTGCATCCCGGCCCACGCACGTGACGCCCGCCGCCGGCGACGGCGATCCGAACGAACGTCCGTCGGTGGATGCGACGCTCGCGACCGACGCGCCGACCGGAGCGAGCGAGCGACCGTCGCGTCGCGTCGCCCTGACGATCGAGTTCGACGGCACCGCCTTCCGCGGTTGGCAGGGGCAGCCGTCGGGACAGCGAACGGTGCAAGGCGCGTTCGCAGCGGCGTTCGCGTCGCTTCCGGGTCGGCACGGTCCGGTGCACGCCGCCGGCCGCACCGACGCGGGCGTGCACGCGTTGGCGATGGTGGCGCACGTCGACACCGAGAGCCGCATTCCGGACGAGAAGCTACGGCGGGCGCTGGATGCTCACCTGCCACGCGACGTGGCGGTCAACGCCGTCCAGACCGTGGACGCCGGCTTCGAGGCGCAGTTCGGCTGCCGCTACCGGCGCTACGTGTACCGGCTCCGTCCGGTGCGCGACGTACCGCGCGGCCGGGCGTTGGACCGGAAGCGGGTCTTGATGATCGATCAGCTGTTGGACGTTCCCGCGATGCGAGCGGCGGCCGGTCGCTTCGAGGGCCAACGCGACTTCAGCAGCCTGGCGACGCAGGAGACCCGCAGCCGCGTCCGGACGGTGCACCTCTGCGACCTGCGCGAGGAACGCGGCGAACTGCGGCTCCACGTGGCCGGCGACGGCTTCCTGCGAGGCATGGTGCGCGCCATCGTCGGGACGCTGCTGCGCGTCGGTCGGGGCACCGTGGCGCCGGAGGCGATCGATGCGCTGCTGGACGCCCGCGACCGATCGCGGGCCGGGAGCGCGGTCCCGCCGCACGGCCTGTACTTCGCCGAAGCCGGCTACGAGCCGTGGGACCGCGCGCGCAGCGAAGCGGCGCTGGCTGCCCTGCTGGACGCGGTAGGCTGAGGCGTGCCCGCGCTCCGCATCCGACCGTTGGACCCGAGCGATCACGAACGTCTGACCCGCCTGGAGGGGTCCGTGGGCCCGACGCGGGCCGGCGAGGGCGGCTTGACTCGTGGCGCGACGTCGTTCTTCGCCCGCACCGGACACGCCTTCGTCGCCGAGGAGCACGGGACGCCCCGCGGCGTGGCGTTGGCGCAGGCGGTCTGGGACGGCACGCGCCCCACCGTCCGCATCGGGACGTTGACGGCCGTGGCACGCGACGCCGACGACGCGGACCCCGAACGGCCGTCGCAAGTCGACGTCCGCGCCGCGCTGCTGGAGGCGGTCACGAAGAGCGCCTACGACGCCGCCGTGTACGACCTCGCCATCGAAGCTCCCGAGGACGACCAGGAGCTGCACGCCCTCCTCCAGCGGGAGGGCTGGGCGACCGACCCGGTCCGGCTGCACCGACGGACGCTGGGATCGCGCGGTGCGACGCCGTGACGCACGAAGGCGACCGCGGCCGGCGGGTGCTGCTGGGCGTGCGCGGGCTGACGGCCGAAGGCGACCGCGACCGGGTGCTCGAGGCGTTGCGCGCCCTGCCGGGCGTTCTGCAGGTGCGAGCGGGCGACGTGGGGGCGGACGTCGGGCAGATCGAGGTCCGCTACGACGACGAGGTCGCGACGGCGATGGACCTGATCCGTGCGGTGCGCTCGCTGGGCTACCTGGCCGGCATGGAGTGACGCGGACCGTGCCGGCGAGCGACGCGACCTGGATCGGCATGCTGCGCTTCACGATCCTCACGCCGGGAGCCGCATCGCTGAAGGAGAAGCGGTCGGTGGTCCGCCCCGTGGTCGATCGCTTGCGCCAACGCTTTCCCGTCTCGGTGGCGCGCGTCGGGAGCGTCGATCGTCACGACGCGGAGCGCCT
>JBBDSD010000408.1:0-17586 GCA_040905065.1 Trueperaceae bacterium
GCATGCCGGGGCACATGAACGTCCTGCTGGCGGAAGCGAACGTGCCGTACGAACAGCTGGTCGAACCGGGCGACGTGAACCCGATGATGGACGCCGTCGACGTGGCGATCGTGATCGGCGCCAACGACGTGGTGAACCCCGCCGCCAAGGAGGACGAGGGCAGCCCGCTGTACGGCATGCCGATCCTCGAGGTGCACCGCGCCCGCACGGTGTTCGTGCTGAAGCGCTCCATGAACCCCGGCTTCAGCGGCGTGACCAACGGCCTGTTCGTGCGGGAGAACACGCGCATGCTGTTCGGCGACGCCAAGTCCACGGTGCAGTCGTTGGTCACGGAGTTCAAGGAGGCGCGCGAGGGCTGAGGCGTTGCGGGAGCGCGCTGGTCGGGCGGGTCCGCGACGCGTGGGCCCGCTCCGTCGTGGCGACGGCCTGGCCGGCCGAACGAGCGTGCGGTACCCTGCCCGTTCCGGCGTCCGCTGGGCGCGCCTTGCGTGGTGCGACCTCGCAACGCCATACGAGGAGGCACGGGTGAGCGACAGCACGAACGACGCGGTGCGCGAACTGTGGTGGATCCGCCACGGGCGCACCGATTGGAACGCCGCCGAGCGGATCCAGGGCGTGACCGACGTCCCGCTGAACGACGACGGGCGCGCGCAGGCACGGGCGCTGGCGGAGCGCTTGACGGGACAGCGCTTCGACGGCGCCTTCACGTCCGACCTGGAGCGCGCGCACGAGACCGCCGTCACCGCCCTGCCCAGCGCCCGGGTGGTGCCCGACGCACGCCTGCGGGAGTTGGCGTACGGCCTGCTCGAAGGCGCGCGCTGGTCGGAGTTCACCGAAGCGCAGGCCGAAGCGGCCCGCATCTGGCGCGAGGATCCGGTGAACCGGCGCCTGCCGGACGGCGATTCGTACGGTGAGTCGTACGCCGACCTGACGGAGCGGGTGCAGGCGTTCCTGTCGGAGTTGCCCGCACGCGGCCGCTTCGCGGCGTTCGCGCACGGCGGCACCATCCGTAGCGCGCTCTACGCGCTGCTGGGCAACCCGAACGGGGGCGCCTGGCGGGTCGCGATCGACAACACCGGCATCACCCGGATCCGCTTCGACGCGCGCGGCGCGGTCATCGTGACGATCAACGACCACGCCCACCTGGCGGCGCTTCCGACGCGGGCGGCGTAGCCCGTGCGCCTCGCCGTCCTCTCCGACCTCCACCTCGGTCCGGACCGGGGCGGCAAGCGCGGCAGCCACGGTGCCGCGCTGCTGGACGCGTTCCTCGCGCACGCTGCACGGGACGGCGCCGACCTGCTGCTGGACCTCGGCGACCGCGTCAACGAGGTGGACGCCGCCCAGGACGACGCGCACCTGCGCCACGTCGCCGATGCGTTCACCGGCGCGACCACGCCGCGCGTGCACCTGCTGGGCAATCACGACCTGCACCATCTGACGCGAGCCGACAACGCTCGGATCCTGAACGCGCCGATGGAGAGCGAAGCGATCGACCTGGGCCGGATCGGCGGGGTCCGCTGGCGCCTGCTGGCGTTCCGGCCGGACGCGAGCTACGAACCCGGCCACGGCTGCATGCGCATGACGGACGGCGACCTGACCTGGCTGGACGACGCCTTGGCGCAGGAGCCGGACGCCGCGACGGTGGTCGCGAGCCACGTGCCGCTGATGCGCGTGCCGTTGGAGGGCAACCCGTACTTCGCGGAGCGGCCGCACAGCCGCGCGTGGCACGCCAACGTCGACGACGCGACGGCGGTGCTGCTGCGTCATCCGCAGGTGGTCGCCTGCCTGCACGGGCACACGCACCAGCCGGACGTGACGGTGCTGGACGGACTACCGTTCGTGACGGTGCCGTCGGCGACGGAAGCGTTCCCGACCGATCCGGAGCCGAGCGGGGGATGGGCCACGGTGCGCTTGGGCGACCGTCTGGACGTTCAGGTGCACGGGGAGGCCGCCTGGCGTTGGTCCGCAGCGCTGCAACTGCCGCGGCGTCGCTGGAGCGCCCAGGCGCGCGCCTCGCGATCGCCGCGCTGATCAGCGAGGCGGCTCGACCTCCATCTGGGCGTGCAGGTCCGTCAACGATCCGACCACGAGGTCGGGCGACGGCGGGGGGCGGCCGTCGGGCCCGGTGCCGTCCCGAAAGGTGCCCAGGTCGATCCAGACGGTGCGCAGGCCGGCGCCGATGCCCCCGGCGACGTCGGTGAACGGGTTGTCGCCGATCATGACCGTGCCGCTGCGGTCCATTCCGAACCGCGTCAGCGCGGCATCGAAGAAGGCTCGGGACGGCTTGCCGACGACCGTGGGCGCCACGCCGGAGGCGACCTGCAGCAACGACGCCACCGCCCCTGGGCCGGGCACCACGTCGCCGTCGTCGGACGGAATGCGGGCGTCGCCGTTCAGGGCGATCAGGCGCGCGCCGGCCCGCAGGGCGCGGGTGGCGACGGTCAGGTCCCGGTAGTCGAGGCGGGCGTCGCGGCCCAGCACGACCGCATCGACGCGCGGCGTGCCGACCGCATCGGTGGGCAGGACGATCGGCACGCCCGTCGCGGTCAGCGCATCGCAGACCGCCACGGACGCCAACGCCAGCAGCGGCCGGTTGGGCGCCAGGTAGCGGCCCTCGCCGGTCACGAGATCGTCGAGCAGCAGATCCAACGGCGCCAGCATGTGGCGGTCGGGGCAGGGAAGACCGCGTTCGCGCAGCATCGCCGCGAAGCGTGCTCCCGGCGCGACCGAGGCGTTGGTGAGGAAGCCGACCCGGACGCCGGCCGCGCGAAGGTCGTGCACGAAGGCGCTGGCGCCCGGAGCCAGGGTGCCACCGAACCAGGTGCAACCGTCGAGGTCCAGCATCGCACCGCGCACGCCGGTCAGGGAGCTGAAGCGAACGGAGCCGGCGACGTCGGCGTTCGGTCTCCGTACCTTAGGGGGATCGGCCATCCGTGCAGCATAACTGCGACTCCACGTCGCGCGGCAGGCACAGGTTCGTAGTGGTCCCCCGCGCCATGCGATCCAGGTACCGTGCAGCATGACCCCGAGCGACGTGACCGCCGACCTCCGCCCGATCCGGGACCGGATCGCCCGACGCAACGCCGGCCACCCCGCCTGCCTGCGCGTCGTGGACGAGGTGCTGGACTCGCTCGCCGTGGCGCTGCCGCACCATCCCGACTGGCGGGAGCACCACCTGATCGAGCGGATCTGCGAACCGGAGCGTCAACTGATCTTCCGCGTGCCGTGGACCGACGACGACGGCGTCGTGCAGGTGAATCGCGGCTTCCGCGTGCAGTTCAGCAGCGCTTTGGGTCCGTACAAGGGCGGCTTGCGCTTCCACCCGTCGGTGACGCTGGACACGGTGTCCTTCCTGGCGTTCGAGCAGGTGCTGAAGAACGCGCTGACCGGCATGGCGCTGGGCGCGGGTAAAGGCGGTGCGGACTTCGACCCCAAGGGACGCAGCGAGGCGGAGGTGATGCGCTTCTGCCAGAGCTTCATGACCGAACTGCATCGCCACCTCGGTGCGTCGACCGACGTGCCGGCGGGCGACATCGGCGTGGGCGAGCGGGAGATCGGTTGGCTGTTCGGGCAGTACAAGCGCATCACCGGTCGGACCGAGTCGGGCGTGCTGACCGGCAAGGGGCTCGATTGGGGCGGGTCGCACGTGCGCAAGGAGGCGACCGGCTTCGGCCTGGTCTACTTCGCCGAAGCGATGCTCGCCGAGCGGGATCGCTCGTTGGACGGCGCGACCTGCGTGGTGTCCGGTAGCGGCAACGTCGCGCTCCACACCATCGCCAAGCTGCAGGCGCTGGGGGCGACGGTGGTGGCGTGCAGCGATTCCAGAGGAACGATCCACGATCCCGACGGGCTCGACCTGGACCGGCTGGTGGAGATCAAGGAGGTCCGTCGTGGTCGCGCGTCGGAGTACGTAGACGCGTCGCGAGGCCGCGCGGAGTGGCTGGAGGGCGCCACGCCCTGGCACCTCCGGTGCGACGCGGCGTTCCCGTGCGCTACGCAGAACGAGCTGCACGGCGACGATGCGCGCGCCCTGATCGAGAATGGCGTGGTCCTGGTCGCGGAGGGCGCGAACATGCCCTGCACGGCGGACGCCGTACGGGCGTTGGTGGAGGCCGGGGTGGCGTACGGTCCGGGCAAGGCCGCCAACGCCGGCGGCGTGGCGACCTCGGCGCTGGAGATGCAGCAGAACGCCGGTCGCGACGCCTGGTCGTTCGAAACGACCGACCGGCGCCTGCGCGAGGTGATGGACGGCGTGCACCGGCGCTGCCTGGAGGCGGCCGACGAGCTGGGCCGACCGGGCGACCTGCTGCTGGGCGCGAACGTGGCCGGATTCCGGACGGTGGCGCGAGCCACCGTGGCGCTCGGCGCGGTGTGACGGCGGCGCGCAGGTAGGCGCCGGCGCAGCGCTCCGCGCACGTCTCGGCAGGAGGCCCGCATGGAGTACGTCCGAACCTATACGACCGTCGACGCCCACGCGGCGGGCGAGCCGCTACGCATCGTGACGGCGGGCGTTCCGCGCCTGGTCGGCGACGACATGCTGGCCAAGCGGCGCTGGATGCGCGAACGGTTGGATCACGTCCGCCGCGAGCTGCTGTGGGAGCCGCGCGGGCACGCCGACATGTACGGCGCGGTATTGACCGAGCCGGTGAGCGACAGCGCCGACTTCGGGACGGTGTTCTTCCACAACGAGGGGTACTCCGACATGTGCGGGCACGGCATCCTGGCGCTCGCCACGGTGGTGGTGCAGCAAGGTCTGGTGTCGCGTGCGGCCCCGGAGACGCGCGTGGGTTTCGACACGCCGGCAGGGTTCGTCGAGGCGTTCGTGGCGTGGGACGGGCGTCGCTGCGGCGAGGCACGGTTCGTGAACGTGCCGTCGTTCCTCTACGCCCGCGACGTGACGGTGCCGGTCGAGGGGTTCGGCGACGTCACCGTCGACGTCGCCTTCGGGGGCGCATTCTACGCCTACCTGGACGCGGACGACCTGGGTCTGACCGTGACGCCCGGTCGCGCGGCGGAGCTGACCAAGGCGGCCGACCGGGTCAGCCGCGCGGTGCGGGCGGCGCTGCCGATCCGGCATCCGACGGTGCCGGAGCTACACGACCTGTACGGAACGGTTTTGACCGGCCCGCCGAGCGACGCAGCGAACGATCAGGCGAACGTGTGCGTGTTCGCTGAGCGGGAGGTGGACCGCTCGCCCACGGGGACGGCGACCGCCGGGCGTCTCGCGCAACTGGTGGCGCGTGGCCGCTGGCCGCTGGGCAGGCCGTTGCGGAACGAGAGCCTGATCGGTTCGGTGTTCGTGGGCCGGGCGTTGCGGGAGACCACCGTCGGCGACCTGGACGCGATCGTGCCGGAGATCGCCGGCAGGGCGCACGTGACCGGCTTTTCACAGTGGGTGGTCGAGGCCGACGACGCGATCGGGCGCGGCTTTCTGGTGCGCTGAGCACGTGGGGCGTTTCGCCGGACGGCGTCGATCCCGGACGGCGTCGCGCTCCGCGTCAGGCGGAGCGGCCGCTGGCCGTAGCGTGCGTCGGTTTCGCGTAGGGCGCGGTCTCCGGCGCGTCGCTCGCTTCGGCCTGAGAGCGGTCGTGCGCGCTCGGGTGCCCGAAGCGTTGGGAGATCGCTCGCGTGACGTCCACCAGCGCGCCCGCGTGGTGGGCGAGGGCCTCGTCCGTCATGTGGAAGATGGCGCCGGCCAGGCTCATGGCACCGATCACGCGTCCGTCGCTGCGGCGGATCGGGGCGGCGACGCAGCGGATGCCCAGCCCGCGTTCCTCGTCGTCGACGGCGTAGCCGCGTTCGCGGACCAGCGGCAGGTGCGCGATCAGTTCCTCGGCGCTCCCGACGGTGCGGTGCGTGAGGCGCGTCAACGGCCCGTCGCCCAAGCGTTCGCGGACCTGGTCGTCGTCCAGATCGGCCAGCATCACCTTGCCCAGGGCGGTGGCGTGGGCCGGATGGCGGCCGCCGATCTCGCCCTGGATGCCGAGTTCGCGCTCGGCCTTCTCGATCCCGATGTACACCACTTCGCTGCCGTCGAGCACCGCTAGGCTGACGGTGTGGCCGGCTTCGTCGGCCAGGTCGCGCATGTACGGGCGGGCGACCTGGTCCAACTCGAGGCCTTGCAGGTAGGCGTGACTGAGGTCCAACACCCGCGGTCCGAGCGCGTAGGCGTCGCCTTGGCGCAGCACGACGCGGTCCGCTTCGAGCGTGCGCAGGATCCGCAACAGCGAGGCCTTGTTCAGGCCGCGTTCGTGGGCCAACTCCTCGAGCGTCCACGGACGTTTGCGGCTGGCGAGCGTCCAGAGCACTTGCAGTGCTCGCGCCAGGTTCTGGACGATGTACCGTTCGTCCGTCGCCTCGTTCGGTGTTCGGCTCATCGCGTCACCCTATCGCAATCGCGCCGATCCGGAACAGGACGGCGGTGGCGGACGGTGGATCCCGCGGAAGCGCCGACGATGCGCGTGCACGGTGCGGTCCGGGACCCCGTTCGATCGGTTCTTCGCATCCGATCATATTCGAAACGTCGTTTCCAGGATGTTCGGTCGCGCTGGATTCGAGGCGGGCTACGAGAAGTGCCGTGTGCGTACTGCCTAGACCGTGTCGCTTGACACGCTCCGGCGGGGCGCGGATACTGAAGATCAGGCAAAAGCAAAATCGCGTTTCATCGTTAGGCGACTATCGTGGAGCGCGTGGAAGGAGGCGAACGGCTGCAACTCGGACCCGGCGACCTGACGCCCCCGAGCTCGACGACGCCCCCACCGCACGTGCCCGGCCCCGAACGCATGGACCGCGCGCGTCCCGTACGTCACGCACGCCCCGCACAGGAGGAACCATGAAGCAGCTACGCTACGTCATCGCACTCGTCGCCGTCGCCCTGATGGCCACGCTCGGCAGCGCCCAGGCGCAGAACGACGATCGTCCGGTCGTCCGCGTCGCCAGCAACGTCTCGATCCCGCTCCGCATCTTCTTCGAAGGCCAGGAGATCCGCGGCTACGAGTACGAGGTCTACAGCGAAGCGCTGAACCGCGCCGGCTACGAGGTCGAAGTCGTCGACGTGTCGTTCTCCGGCATCTTCGCCGGCCTGCAGGCCGAGCAGTGGGACGTCGCCGCCTCCAACGTCTTCATCACCGCAGAACGCCACGCCGAGATGGATCACAGCGACCCGTACCTCTCCGCCTTCGACGCGGTCATCATCCGCGACGACGACGACTCGATCACCAGCGTCGAAGACCTGGAGGGCAAGGTCGTCGGCACCGAGGTCGGCACCACCCAGGCCGCCTACGCCGACGCGCTGCTGGCCGAGCACGGTCCGTTCGAGATCCGCGGCTTCGAAGACGTCGAGACCCAGATGCTGGACCTCGAGATCGGACGCATCGACGCGCTCACCCTCGGTTACCCCACCGCCGTGCAGTACATCGCCGACCGCGGCCTGTTCGAGATCCTGGACCGCAACGACGCCAGCTTCATGATCGGCGCCTTCTTCCGTCAGGGCGACCCGCTGCGCGACGAGTTCAACGCCGCACTGAACGAGATGAAGATGGACGGCACCACCGCCGCGATCTTCGAGCGCTACTTCGGCGAGGCCCCCGGCGAGGGCACCGCGCCGGTCCGCGTGTTCGAAGAGCCGTACGTTCCGGGCCAGTGACCCCCGCGCGGCCCGAGCGACCTCGCTCGCGCCGCTGCCCCGCACCTCCCCCGCTCGCCCCCTCGGCCGAGCGGGGGAGGACCCGCACCTCTCCTATCTTCGAGCAGGTATCTCGTGAACGAATCCGAATCTCCCCAGGCGTCGTTCCTGGACCGTTGGCGCCTGCGCTTCGGGCATCTCCCCTGGTACCGCCGCTACGAGGCGCTGCTCCTCGCCGTCGCGCTCTGGGCGGCCGGTGGAGCGTGGCTGCTGCCGGACGCGGGACGACCGGACCTCCCGGTCGCGCTGGCCGTGATCGCGTGGTACGTCGCCTGGTTCCTGCTGGTCGCCACCGTGCTGGTCGATCGCGAGAAGCCGATCTGGCTCAAGCGGATCGGCAGCCTCTCCGTCCTCGCCCTCTTCGCCTGGCTGTTCGTGCGCTACAGCGGGACCCGCTGGGACCGCGTGCAGGACCAGTTCTTCGCCTTCGACCGCATGGACGGCGTCTGGGAGATGTACGCCCAAGGCCTGGCCGTGACGTTGCAGCTCTCGGCCGTCGCGGCCGCCATCTCGTTGGTGCTGGGCCTGACGCTGGGCGTGCTCCGTTCGCTCCACAACCCGGTGCTGGAGCTGTTCATCGGCCTCTACGTCGACTTCTTCCGAGCGATGCCGCTCATCGTCAGCATGGTGGTGATCTTCTACGCCCTGCCGTTCATCGGCATTCGTCTGCCCGCCTTCTGGGCCGCGACCTTGGCGTTGGTGCTGATGAACTCCGCCTACCAGACCGAGATCTTCCGCGCCGGCATCGAGAGCGTCACGCGCGGCCAATCGGACGCCGCGGCCGCGCTGGGCCTCAGCGGCGTGCAGACCATGTGGCACATCGTGCTGCCGCAGGCGTTCCGCACCATCATCCCGCCGCTCACGAACAACCTGGTGAGCCTGGTCAAGGACACCGCCGTCGCCTACGTCATCACCGTGCCCGAACTCCTCACCAACGCGCAGCACGCGGTGGTCTGGAAGCGCACGCCCACGCCGCTGATCCTGTCGATGTTCCTCTACCTCGCGACCCTGATTCCCGCCATCCACTTCACGCGCTGGCTCGAGCGGCGCAGCGCCCGCTGGGTGGCGCGATGACCGGGACCGGAGCCACCGGCGGACGCGATCCGATGATCCAGATGGAGGCGATTCACAAGTACTTCGGGCCCCACCACGTGCTCAAGGGTCTGGACCTGCGGGTGGAGCGCGGCACGGTCGTGGCCCTGATGGGACCGTCCGGAAGCGGCAAGAGCACCTTCCTGCGCTGCATGAACCGGATCGAGGAGCCGTCCAGCGGCATCGTCCGCATCGACGGCATGCGCATCAACGAGCTGCGCGTCGACATCGACCAGGTCCGGGCCGACATCGGCATGGTGTTCCAGGAGTACAACCTGTTCCCGCACCTCACCGCCCTCGCCAACATCACCTTGGGGCTGGTGCACGTGCGCGGCAGCTCCCGCCGCGAGGCGGAGGAGGTCGGCCGGGCCGCGCTGGAGCGCGTCGGCCTGGCCGACCAAGCCGGCCAGCGCCCCCCGGAGCTCTCCGGTGGGCAGCAGCAACGCGTCGCCATCGCGCGCTCGCTGGCGATGCGACCGAAGGTGCTGCTGTTCGACGAACCCACCTCCGCGCTGGATCCGGAGATGGTGCACGAGGTGCTGGACACCATGCGCGAACTCGCTCAGGAAGGCATGACGATGGTGGTCGTGAGTCACGAGCTCGGATTCCTTCGCGAAGCCGCTCACCGCGTGGTGATGATGGACGACGGCCGCATCGTGGAGGAGGGCCCGCCCGATCAGGTGCTGGGCGAGCCGGAGAACGAACGCACCCGCGCCTTCCTCGGGAAGCTGCTGTGAGCGTTCCGGATCGGCCGCCGCCCCCGCCCAAGCGGCCCGACTGGCTGCCGTGGCACCGACGTCTTCTGGTGCTGGCGCTGGCCCTGACGGCGTCGGTGGCCTGGGTGCTGATGCTGGCGCCGCCGCTTGGCGCGTCGGTCGGCGTGCTGGACGCGATCGGCCTGCTGCTCGCGTTCGGGACGTACCTGACGGCGACCGTGATCATCCAGACCGACCGGCACAAGCCGCTCTGGCTCAAGAACGTCACGGTGCTGGGGCTGTTCGCCCTGCTAGCGCTGCTGTTCTACCGCCACGCCGGCGGCGAGTGGGACCGGCTCGGCTACTACTTCTTCAACTTCGAGGTGATGAGTCGGGGCGACGCCTGGTTCCAAATGCTGCGCGGCCTGTGGCTGGCGCTGCAGGTGTTCCTGTACTCGCTGGCGCTGTCGACCGTGCTGGGCCTGCTGCTGGCGGTGGTCCGCAGCATCGTGAACGACAAGCTGCTCAACGTCGTCATCGACGCCTACAGCGACGTGTTCCGCGCCGTACCCCCGATCGTGCTGCTGCTGGTCACCTACTCCGCCCTGCCGTACAGCGGCATCGTGCTGTCACCGTTCCAGACCGGCGTGGTCGCGCTCACGCTGATCGAGGCCGCCTACCTGTGCGAAGTGTTCCGTTCCGGCATCGAGGCGATCCACCGCAACCAGGTGCTCTCCGCCCGCTCGATCGGCCTGAGCGCCTGGAAGGCGATGCGGTTGGTGGTGCTGCCGCAGGCGGTGCGGATCGTGGTGCCCGACTACACGAACCGCGTGATCGGCCTCATGAAGCGCACCGCCGAGACGTCGGTGATCGCCATCGCCGAGATCCTGCAGTCCGCGCAGCAACTGCAGTCGCAGCACGTGAACGCCACCCCGCTGATCGTGGGCGCCCTGCTGTACATGGTGGTCCTGTTCCCGCTGGCGCGCGTGGCGTCGGCGTTGGAACGGTCGCGACCGCGGGCCTGACGCGCGAGGAACGCTCGACGACGACGAATCGGGGGCGGCCCGCGACGCGCGGCCCGCCCCCCTCTCGTGCGGCGTGCGGATCAGTCGGGGCGGACGAAGGCGCCGCTGCCCGGCGCGCCCACGAACCCTGCCGCCCGGTCGAAGACGCGCTGGCCGCGCAGCCAGGTCGCCTCGACCCGACCCGCGACCTCGCGCCCCTCGAACGGGCTCCAACCGATCGGGTGGGCCAGCTCCGACGCTTCCAGGGTCCGCGTGACGCTTCCGTCGAAGATCACGAAGTCGGCGTCCCGCCCGATCGCTAGGCGTCCCTTCCGCGTCAGGCCGAACAGGTCGGCGGGCCGTTCGCACAGCAGCTCCGTGAAGCGGCTCACGTCGATGCGGCCGGTCGCGACCCCTTCGGAGTGCAGCATCGTGAGCAGGGTCTCGACCCCCGGCATGCCGGCCGCGGCGTCGAACAGGTCGCCGCTCTTGCGGGCTTCGGGGTACGGCGAGTGGTCGGAGGTCACGATGTCGATCGCGCCGTCGGCCAGGCCGGCCCAGAGCGCGTCGACCTCGCTGCGGGCGCGCAGCGGTGGGTTGCACTTCGCGCGCGCGCCCATGCGGGACAGATCGTTCTCGTCCATCGCCAGGTAGTGCAAGCAGGTCTCGCCGGACGCCTGGGTACCGCTGGTGCGGTGCTGGTGGATCAGCTCGAAGGTGCGCGCCACGGTGCCGTGCACCATGTGCAAGCGCGCGCCGGCCGCGCGCGCGATTTCGAGCAGCCGGGCGGCCGCTTCGGTCTCGGCGATCTGGTGGCGGCTGCGCGCGTGCTGGATCCCGTCGCGCGACGCCTGAGCCCGCAAACGGGCGGTGGTCGCTTCGACGATCTCCTGGTTCTCCTGGTGCGCCGCGAACGGCCTGCCAGTGGCGGCGATCTCCTGGCACGCCCACAGCAGCTGGTGGTCGGGGATGCGCGGGAAACGGACCGGATCGACGCCGATCGTGGACGCCTTGAAGCCGCAGGCGCCCGCCTCGGCCAGCGGTGCGATGGCGTCCAGGCCGCCGTCCGGCGCGAAGGTGGCCCAGAGAGCGACGTCGACCACCGCTTCGCGCGCCACATCATCGATCTTGGCGCGCAGCGTCGCAGCGTCGCGCACCGGCGCGTCCGGCGCGTCGAACGGCATGTCGATCACGGTGGTCGTGCCGCCCGCCGCCGCGCCGGTGGTAGTGGCGGGCAGGCCCTCGTCCGGGTTCGAGCGAGCGTGCACGTGCGCGTCGATCGCGCCCGGCAGCACCCAGCGGCCGCGCGCATCGACCGTGTCGTGGGCGGGCAGGGGCTCGGCGCCGATGCTCGCGATGCGGCCGTCGCGCACGCCCAACCAGCCGTCGCGCACGATCTCGCCGCCCGGCAGGACCAGGTCGCCGTGGACCGCTAGGTCCAGCGGGCCGTGCGCGTCGCCCTGCGGCGTCCGGTCGGTCACGAGCGGGTCCAGAAGTCCGTCCGCTGGTCGATCCACGCCATGTAGTCGTCGAACGCTTCGGCCAGCGGGTAGCGGGGCTGGTAGATCTCGCCGGTGAGCCGCTCGACGTCCAGCGGCGAGCGGTCGCGCGGGCCGAAGGTCACGTTTGCTTCGCTTGGATCGTCGCTGATGCGCCAGCGGAAATCGGGGTCGTGGGCCTGCATCCGTTCGCACCAGTCCTGCATGGTCCAGCGCACCCCGCTGCTGACGTTGTACAGCCGGTGCGGCGGGTTCTCGGCGTCCAGCAGGGCGATCAGGGCGCCGGCCACGTCGCGGGCGTACACCCAGTCGCGCGGGCCGGGGCGCGGCAGCACGACCTCTTCGCCTTGCACCGCCAGGCGCGAGGCCAGCATCGGGCCGCTCAGCGTGTCGCGCAGGCCGGTGGCGTGCTCCCACGGGCCGAACACGGCACCCACCCGCGCTACGCGGGCGTCCAGCCCCAGCAGGTCGTGCGCGCGCAAGGTCGAGCGCTCGGCGGCGTACTTGGCGATACCGTAGAAGGCGTTCGGGACCGGGTGGGTGACGTCCTCCTTAAGGGTGGGATCGTCGAACGAGGTGTCGCCGTACACCGAGGCGGAGCTGGGGTAGAGGAACCGTTCGACGCCGCAGCGGACGGCCACGTCCAGCGCTTCGATCGTGCCGCGGTAGTTCACGTCGACGATCGTCTTCCAGTCGCGCACCTCGCGGTCGGGGCCGGGCGTGATGACGGCGGCGTGCACGAAGCGCGTCACGTCGTGATCGCGGACGGTCGCCTCCAGCGCGTCGGTGTCCAACACGTCGCCACGCACGTAGGTCAGCGTGCCGGGCAGGTCGGCGAACGCATCGGTCGCGTCGGTCGGCAGTTCGGGGCGGGCGTCCAGCACGACCACGTCGTCGCCGCGGCGCAGCAACGCTTCGGTGAGGTTCAGGCCGACGAAGCCGGCGGCACCGGTGATGAGGGTCTTCATGGGGGACTCCGTTCTTGGCAAGGGCGTACGAAGGGACGACGGTCGCAGCGTTCCGCGGGGAGGCGCACGCGCAGCTCCGCGCCGCTGAAACGTCGTTTCGACGGGGGCGAGCATAGCGCGGGCCAAGGCGCGACGCTGCGGATCGGACGACCGCCACCGCGTGCGACGGATACGATGCCACGCATGCAGCGCGTCCAAATCGTCGACTCCCATACCGCCGGCGAGCCCACCCGCCTGGTCGTGGCCGGCGGGCCGGACCTGGGGACCGGTCCGCTCCGGCAACGCATGGAGCGGCTCCTCTCCCGGCACGACGCGTTCCGAACGGCGGTCACGCGCGAACCGCGCGCGATCGAGGCGACCGTCGCGGCGCTGCGCGTCGATCCGGTCGATCCCCGCGCGCTCTGCGGCGTCCTGTTCGTCAACGCCGCCGGTCCGCTGGGCATGTGCGGGCACGCCACCATCGGCCTGATCGCGACGTTGGCGTGGCGCGGCGAGATCACGGTCGGGCGCCACCCGGTCGAGACGCCGGTCGGCACGGTGGACACCGAGCTGCACGAAGACGGACGCGTGAGCGTCGACAACGTGCCGTCCTACCGCTTGCGCGCTTCCCTGCCGCTCCGGCTGCCCGCCGAGGCCGGCCACTCGGAGCGCACGGTGCACGGCGACGTCGCCTGGGGCGGCAACTGGTTCTTTCTCGTGCACGACCACGGCCTGGCGGTGCACGGCGGGAACTTGGCGGCGCTCACGGCCCTGGCGGCGCGCATCCGGCGGGCGCTGGCCGCGGCCGGCGTCACCGGTGACGCCGGGGCCGAGATCGATCACGTGGAACTGGCCGGCGATCCCGCGCCCGGCGCCGACGGTCGCGCCTTCGTGCTCTGTCCGGACGGCACCTACGACCGGTCCCCCTGCGGAACTGGCACCTGCGCCGCCCTGGCCTGCCTGGCGGCCGACGGACGCTTGGCGTCGGGGCAGCGTTGGATCCAGGAGAGCGTGCTGGGCAGCCGCTTCGAGGCGAGCTACCGCGCACGGTCCGACGGCACGATCGCGCCCCGCATCACCGGTCGCGCCTGGATCACCGCCGAAGCGACGTTGATCCTCGACCCCAGCGATCCGTTCCGGCACGGCGTCGTGCCGGAAACGCACGGTCCTAAGACGAACGCGCCTAAGACGAACGGGCCTGAGACGAGCGGGTCCGCGACGAACGGACCCACCGCGTGAGCCACGTCGCGGTGATCGGGGCCGGCATCGTCGGGCTCTGCGCCGCACGCGAGCTGCGCGCTCGCGGGCACGACGTGACCGTGATCGAGCGTGGCGAAGAACGACGCGACGGCGTCTCGTTCGGCAACGCCGGCATCGTCGTGCCCAGCCACTTCGTGCCCCTGGCGGCCCCCGGCGTGGTGGGGATGGTCGCGCGCCGGATGCTGGATCCCGCCGGGCCCGTGCGGATCGCGCCGAGGCTGTCGGCCGACCTGGCGTCGTGGGGCGTCCGCTTCCTGCGGTCGGCGACCGAGGGGCACGTGCGGCACGCGTCGCCGGCGTTGGCGGCGCTGAACCTGGCGAGCCGGCGGTTGCACGAACGCATGGCCGACGACCTGGGCCGTGACCTGGTGCGCTTCGAGGCGAGCGGCCTGCTGATGCTGTGCCGCACCGACGCCGCCCTCCGGCAGGAGGCCCGCGTGGCCGAGGCTGCGCCGGCGTTCGGCGTGCGGGCGGAGATCTTGGACGCGGCCGACGTCCGCGCCGCCGAGCCGGACGTCGAGCTGGACGTGGTCGGCGCGGTTCGGTTCCCCGACGACGCCCGCGCCGATCCGGCGGCGACGATGCGGGCGCTGCAACGTCGGCTGGACGCCGACCCGGGCGTGCGCTTCCTGTTCGGGACGGAGGTGCTGGCGCTGCAGCGTCATCGGCGCGCCGATCGCGCGGGAGAGGGCGGAATCGCGGTGCTGGAGGTGCGGCGCACTGGCGACCGGTCGGCGCCGGTGACCACGATCGACGTCGACGGGCTGGTCCTCGCCGCCGGCGCCTGGTCCGCACCGTTGGCGCGCGATCTGGGGCTGCGGCTGCTGCTGCAGCCCGGCAAGGGCTACGGTCTGACGATGCCGCTGTCCGGGGAGGAGCCCCCAGCGGTCCTGCGCTCGCCGGCGATCCTGGTCGAGGCGCACGCTTCGGCCACGCGCGTAGCGGACGGATTCCGCGTGGGCGGCACCATGGAGTTCGCCGGCTTCGATCCGGCCGTCGGCCAGGCGCGGCTCGCGGGACTCAAGCGCGCCGTGCGGAGCTACCTCCCGGGCCTGACGAGCAGCGCTCTGGACGGGGCTGCGGTATGGAGCGGCTTCCGGCCGGTGTCGCCCGACGGCCTGCCGTATCTCGGCCTCGCCCCTCGCGCGCCGAACGCGGTGGTCGCCACCGGGCACGCCATGATGGGGTTCAGTGCCGGACCGATCAGCGGTCGCGTCGCGGCGCAACTGCTGGACGGCGAGCCTCCCGACGTGGAGGTACGGGCGTTCGATCCGGCACGACACACCTGGGCTGGATGACGCGACCACACGCCTGGACCGCAGCGCACTAGACTGAGGCATGCCGTACACCGCGGACCCCAACCGTTACGAAGCGATGCCGTACCGGCGCAGCGGCCGGAGCGGCCTCAAGCTTCCGGCCGTATCGCTGGGCCTGTGGCAGTCGTTCGGGCACGATGACGCGCCGCTGCAGAGCGTGCGCGACCGGCTCACGATCGCCTTCGACCTGGGCATCACGCACATCGACCTGGCCAACAACTACGGTCCGCCGCCCGGATCGGCGGAAGAGGCGTTCGGTCAGGTGATGGCCAACGACCTGGCGCCGTACCGCGACGAGCTGGTGATCAGCACGAAGGCCGGCTACCGTATGTGGGACGGACCGTACGGGGAGTGGGGGTCCCGCAAGTACCTGCTGCAGAGCCTGGACCAGAGCCTCGATCGGATGGGCCTGGATCACGTGGACGTGTTCTACAGCCACCGCTTCGATCCGGACACGCCGCTGGAGGAGACGATGAGCGCCCTGGCGGACGCGGTGCGGCAGGGAAAGGCGCTGTACGCCGGCGTGTCGTCGTACAGCGCCGCCAAGACGCGCGAGGCCCACGCGATCCTGCGCGACATGGGCGTGCCCCTGCTCATCCATCAGCCGTCGTACTCGATGCTGAACCGTTGGATCGAGGCGGAGCTGCTGGACGCACTGGGAGAGCTGGGCGTCGGCGCGATCGTGTTCTCGCCGCTGGCGCAAGGCCTGCTCACGGACAAGTACCTGCACGGCGTGCCGGACGGCTCGCGCGCCACGAAGTCCGGCAGCTTCCGCCCCGAGTTCCTGCGCGACGAGACCCTCGCCAAGGTCCGGGCCCTGCACGAGATCGCGAGCGACCGCGGCCAGTCGCTGGCGCAGATGGCGCTGGCCTGGTGCCTGCGCGATCCGCGCGTGACCTCGGTCCTGATCGGTGCCAGCAGCGAACGCCAGATCCGCGAGAACGTGGCGGCGCTGGACGCGCTGGACTTCGCCGACGACGAGCTGGCCGCCATCGACCGGCACGCGACCGACGCCGGCATCAACATCTGGGCCCGTAGCAGCGAGGACGGCTGAGGTGCCGCTGATCCCGAACGCCGAAGGCGACGCCCCCGGCGCCGGTCCGGTCGGCCGCTTCCTGCGTCACCACTTCAAGCACTTCAACGCCGCCGCCCTGATCGACGCGGCCGACGGCTACCGGGCGCACACCGACGCCGGCGGCGCCATGATGGTGACGCTGGCCGGCGCGATGAGCACCGCCGAACTGGGGAAGTCGCTGGCGGAGATGATCCGCCAGGACCAGGTGCAGATCATCAGCTGCACCGGTGCCAACCTGGAAGAGGACGTGTTCAACCTGATCGCGCACGACTTCTACGAGCGTGTGCCGAACTACCGCGACCTGACGCCCGCCGACGAGCAGGCGCTGCTGGACCGCCACATGAACCGCGTGACCGACACCTGCATCCCCGAGGAGGAGGCGATGCGGCGGTTGGAGCGCGCCCTGGTCGACGCGTGGCAGCGGGCGGACCAGGCCGGCGAGCGCCGCTTTCCGCACGAGTTCCTCTACGAGTTGATCCGTAGCGGCGCGCTCGAGGACCGCTACCAGATCGATCCGGCCGACAGCTGGTTGGTCGCTGCCGCCGAGAAGGACCTGCCGATCGTGGTGCCCGGCTGGGAGGACAGCACCACCGGCAACATGTTCGCCGCGCACGTCATCGAGGGCGACGTCCGCAACGTCCATACGGTCCGGACCGGGATCGAAGCGATGACGTTCCTGGCCGATTGGTACCAACGCACCGCCGCCGAGCGCAGCATCGGTTTCTTCCAGATCGGCGGCGGCATCGCCGGCGATTTCCCGATCTGCGTGGTGCCGATGCTGCACCAGGACCTGCGTCGCAGCGACGTGCCAATGTGGGGCTACTTCTGCCAGATCAGCGACGCGACCACCAGCTTCGGGTCGTACTCCGGCGCGGTGCCGAACGAGAAGATCACCTGGGGCAAGCTGGCGCCGGACACGCCCAGCCACGTGATCGAGTCGGACGCCACCATCGTGGCGCCGCTGATGTTCGCATTGATCTTGGGAGCGTAGGGACCTGGGGGCGTAGGGAACGC